>USFC01000034.1 GCA_900553865.1 uncultured Clostridium sp. | reverse complement strand
GAATATTTAAAGCTAATAGAATATGAGATTATACCAAAAGTAGAAGGTTTTATTACAAATGAACTTCAAAAAGAAATAGAATATTGGGTTTTAGCAGGGTATTCTTTAGGTGGGTTATTTGCTCTATATTCAGGCTATAAAACAGATATATTCAAAAGAATTGTATCAGCTTCAGGTTCTATGTGGTATCCTAATTTTGAAAAATATGTTAAGGAAAATGAAATAAGTAAAAATATAGATAAAATATATTTTTCACTTGGAAATAAAGAAAAAAATTCTAAAATAGAAATATTGCAAACAGTAGAAGATAAAACAAGAGAAATTCAAGAATTTTTAAGTAAAAATATTGAAACATTATACGAAGAAAATGAAGGAAATCACTTTAAAGATGGAGTCTTAAGAATGGCAAAAGGAATTAAATGGATTTTAGAATAAATGGAGCTTTAATATGGTAAGAAAAAGAGTTTATAAAGGTCATAGCCTAGTAGAAAATGTAGATGATTACACAGTATTAGATATAGAAACAACAAGTTTGGATTCCTATTATGGAGAAATACTTGAAATAAGTGCAATAAAAGTAAGAAATAAAAAAGAGATAGAATATTTTTCAGAATTAATAAAAATAAATAATGAAGTAGGCTACTTTACAACAAGATTAACAGGCATTACAAACGAAATGATAGAACAAGAAGGAAAAGATTTAGTATATGTTTTGTATGAATTTAAGAAATTTTTAGGAAATGACATTATTATTGGTCATAATGTTAATTTTGATATTGATTTTATTTATGATAGTATGGTAGATAATTTAGGAGAATATTTATCAAATGACTATATTGATACATTAAGAATATCAAGAAAATTATTACCAGAATTAAAACATCATAAACTAGATAATTTAATAGATTATTTTAATTTAGCTAAAAGAAATGAACATAGGGCATTGAACGATTGTGTATTAACAAATCAAGTTTATATAAATTTAGTAAATTTTTTAAAGTAACTATCTCGATAAATTACAATTTATTGATGAGATTAGTTTGGAATATAACTAATCTTTTTACTATTCATATACTTCTTAAAAAATAATCGTGAAATTGTGGTATAATTATATAAGAGAGAGCTTAGATTTATTTTTTAGAATGGAGTGGCAGGTGATAAATATTGTGAAAAAAATCTATATAATAACAGGAGCAAATGGTTTTTTAGGTAATAACATTATAAGAAAGTTAGAACAAGATGCTGATAATGAAATTAGGGCTTTTGTATTAAAAGGCGATTCTATTAAATCACTTGAAGGATTAAAATGTAAAATCTACTATGGTGATGTAACTAAAAAAGAAACTTTATCATTAATTTTTGAAAATACTGATGGAAAAGAAGTTTTTGTAATTCATTGTGCTGCAGTAGTATATATAAAATCAAAATACAATCCACTTGTTTATAATGTTAATGTTAATGGAACTAAAAATATAGTAGATAAGGTAATAGAGTCAAAAGCAAAACTTATCTATATTAGTAGTGTGCATGCAATCCCAGAGCCACCTAACAATGAATTAATAACAGAAATAACTAATTTTAACCCTGATAATGTTGAGGGATTATATGCAAAAACAAAAGCAGAAGCTGCGAAGTATGTAATTGATGCAGTAAAGGGGAAAAATTTGAATGCTTGTATAATTCATCCATCTGGTATTATAGGTCCAAATGATTTTGGCAATAGCCACTTAACACAATTAATAAAAGAAGTTGCAAATGGCAAATTATTTGCTTGTGTAAAAGGGGGATATGATTTTGTTGATGTAAGAGATGTAGCAGATGGTGTTATTAGTGCTTGTAAAAATGGTACTAATGGTGAATGCTATATCTTATCTAATAGATATATTGCAATAAAAGAATTATGCGATTTAATTTGTGATGTGCAAGGAAGAAAAAAGATTAAAATGGTATTACCAATAGGTCTTGCAAAATTAATAGCACCTTTTTTTGAAGTATATTATAATTTAAAGAAACAAACTCCACTTTTTACAAAGTATTCACTATATACACTATCTTCTAATGCTAATTTCAGTAATGAAAAAGCTAAAGAAAAGTTGAAATTTAAAAATAGAAATATGAAAGATACAATAAAGGATACAGTTGAGTGGATGAATAAAAAGTAAAAATAAATAATAATGTAAATTGCAATTTGGAAGTGATGTGTAAAGAGTGAAGAAGAAAGTAATCATAATTTTAGTAGCCATAATTTTATTAGTCTTATTGTTCCCAATTAGAAATTAGTTAAAAGATGGTGCCAAAGTAGAATATAAGGCATTTAAGAACTACTATGTTTATGAAATGATCCTTATATTGTTATTAGCAATTATAGTTATACCGAATATTATACTGACAATAAATAATATGATTCCGTTTAATATAACAATCATTAATACACTTTTAATTATTATTGTAGCACTTCCTATTATAGTGCTTGATATAAAGAACGATACAGTATCAAAATGCGAACAAGGATTATCTGTTCCAGATGCAGAAATGTTAATATCTATATCGGAAGTATTTGATACACCAGTTAGTACAATTCTTGGAGAGAACATTGATGAACAGGAAAAAAAAGACTTAAAGGTAATATCAGAGAAACTAGAGGTTATTAATGAACAACTATCTAAAAAACAAAAGCAAAAAAGAAATATATTTGTTAATACTTTAATAATAGCTGATGTTTGTTTGATTTTATTATTTATCTTATTAGCACTGTTAGGTAGTCCATATCAAAATTGGGATTATAGTAATCCAGAATGGGCAGTTATTGGAACTATATGGCATTCATTTGAGTGGGTATATTTTAAAGTAGCTCCATTTATGATTGTTGTTATAACGGTAATTGGAGTAATACTTGTTAAAAGAAATAAATAATAGCAAATTACAATAAGTAGGGTAGATAACCAGTTGAAATTATCTACCTTTTATTATATAATCGTAACAAGAATTAGTAATTTGAAAGTGAGGTAATCTTATGGAAAAAAGAAAAATAATTATTGTTTTTATAGTTTTAATTTTAATTGTTATAGTAGGATTATGGGGGAGTGGTATAATTCCAAAACGAATTGCACGAATATCTGCATCTAATTATTTAGAAAAAAACTTTCCTAAAATGCAACTAGAATATGTAGATATAGAATGGAGTTCTAGTTTTGGTGGTTATTCAATAAAGTTTAAGGATGCGAATAATAAAACTTACTCTTTTATAATGAACAACAAGTATTTTCCAATAAGTTTAGGACAAGGCTTGTTTGCATTTGAAGAAGAATATAGACAAAAATATGAATGACAAGATACAAACATAGAAAATAATGAAGAAAGTTATTTTTATGGAAAAGTAATTGAATCTAATGCAAAATATATTATAGTAGAGCCAAACGAGAATGAAGAAGAAAGAAAATCAGCAGATAAAATTTCTGTAGGTTTAGGAGAAAATAATGATGCACTTTATACCATTGGAACTAATGTGAAAATAACTTATGATGGTACTATACTGGAAAGTTATCCAGCACAAGTTAAAGCAACAAAAATTGAAATAAAATCTGCTGAAAACTTTGAAATACTTTTTTAAAATAACAATGGAAGAAATAATACAAAAAGCAAATAAAGATTTAGATAATAACAAGATAACAGGAGATATGTATAAAGATGGTGGAAGTATGATATATCAATATGATACTTATACAATAATAAAATGTCATACAATAGAAGGAAATAGAGATGTGTATATTGGGACAAAAGAAATGACATTAAATGATGTTAAATAAAATATAGATATAACTTACAATTAGTAAGTTATGGAGAAGATTAAATGAAGAAATTATTAAAATATGGAATAATAGCTATTATTTTAATAACTATTATTGTTTTAGGAATAAATTTATATGTAAGAATATCCACAAATAAACAAATTATTAAAGAAAATGACTATACAGCATTATCTGATGTAGATTGTATAATAATTCTAGGAGCTGGAATATGGAAAGATAAACCTAGTCCTATGTTAGAAGATAGATTATTAGAAGGTATAAAATTATACCAAAATAGTGTGTCAGACAAGATAATAATGAGTGGTGATCACGGAAGAAGAGAATATGATGAAGTAAATATAATGAAAAATTATGCGATTGAAAAAGGAATACCATCAGAAAATATTTTTATGGATCACGCAGGATTTTCTACTTATGAAAGTATATACAGAGCAAAAGATATTTTTGAAGCAAAGAAAGTAGTAATAGTAACTCAAAAATACCATTTATATAGGGCATTATATATTGCAAATCAGTTAGGGTTGGAAGCCTATGGAGTAGGAGCAGATCCAAGACAATATGTAGGAGCAACATATAGAGAATTAAGAGAAATATTAGCGAGAGATAAAGATTTTATAAAATGCATATTTAAGCCAGAGCCTACTTATTTAGGAGATACAATTCCTGTAAGTGGAAATGGAGATATTACAAATGACGGTAAACAAGATATTTAAGAAATATTGGAGTTAGTATGAAAAAAAGAATTTTTATAATTGTTATATTTATAATTATTAGTGTGATTTTAGTAGCGTTATTATATTTTTTTAAAACTATTCCACACAAACAATATTCTAATAGCGATTTTAATATTGAAACTTATATTAGTAGTGTTGATAAAGACAATGATGGAATAGATGACCAAACAGATATATTGAATAATGTAAGAACTTATATTGCTAAAAACCCAAAATATAAAAGTAAATATTATGAAACTGGATATCCAGATGATGAATATGGAGTTTGTACTGATGTTGTTGCAAATGGATTAAAAGATGCTGGATATGATTTAAAGGAACTTGTAAACGAAGATATTATAAATAATAAAGAAAAATATAATATTGAAGTTATAGATAAAAACATAGATTTTAGGAGAGTAAGAAACCTAGATGTATATTTAAAAAATAATAGTATTTCTCTAACAAAGGATTTATCACAAATAGAAGAATGGCAAGGTGGAGATATAATTGTATTTAAAGACCATATAGGAATAATATCAGATAAGAGAAATAAAAAAGGTATTCCATTTTTAATACACCACGCAAATCCAATACAAGTAAACTATGAAGAAGATGTTTTAGAACTATACGGACAAGATTATATTATAGGACATTATAGAATCAGTTAAACAAATTACAATCTGTAGGGGAGGTAATTAAGTTGAAATTATCTCTCTTTTATTATATAATCATAACAAATTATAGTAATTTGTAGAGATGATTGGAGAAATATAAAATGACTTATAAATATATGTATCAAACTCCAGAAAACTTTTCAAATATGATTATGAATAGTGATGGAGAATATTTAACAGGTTTATGGTTTGAAGATTCAAGAGATTCTTTTAAACATATAATAAACTGCGAGGAAAAAGATTTAGAAATATTTAAAGAAACAAGTAAATGGCTAGATATTTATTTTAGTGGTAAAAATCCTAATTTTACACCGAAATATAAAATAAAAAACTTAACACCGTTTAGACAAGAAGTAACAGATATAATGAACTCTATTGAATATGGAGAGGTGGTAACATACAAAGATATATCAAAAATAATTGCTGAAAAAAGAAGAATAAAAATAATGTCATCACAAGCAGTTGGTGGAGCAGTTGGTTGGAATCCTATTTGCATTATAATTCCTTGCCATAGAGTAGTTGGAATAAATGGAAGTCTGACAGGATATGGTGGAGGAATAAAAAACAAAATAGAATTATTAAAACTAGAAGGAAACGATATAAGCAAATACCATGTTCCAAAACGAGGTACTGCATTATGATAAGGTGCAAATGGTGTAATTTAAAAAATGAAAAATATATAGAATATCACGATAAAGAATGGTGTAAATCTAACTTTGAAGATAAATATTTATTTGAAATGCTAATACTAGAATCTTTTCAAGCAGGGCTTTCTTGGGAATGTGTTTTAAATAAAAGGGAGGATTTTAGAAAAGCATTTGATAATTTTGATATAGAGAAGATATGTAATTACAATGATGAAAAAATTCATGAATTATTAAAAAATGAAAAAATTATAAGAAATAAACTGAAAATAAATGCTACTATAAATAATAGTAAAATTTTTAAGAAAATACAAAATGAATATGGTACATTCCATAACTATTTAAAGACTTTTACCAATGATGTAATTATTTATGAAATAGATAAAACGACAAATCAATTATCAGATGATTTGTCAAAAGATTTACAAAAAAGAGGAATGAAATTTGTGGGAAGTACAATTATATATTCTTATTTACAAGCGATAGGAATTATTTACTCTCACGATAAAGAATGCTTTATGTATAAGAATAATTAGAGCGAAAAATTACAATTTTATAGTAATAAAAATCTCCGAAAGATTACACTTTCAGAGATTTTTTATATTTATTTTATAATGGCATCATTTGCAGTAAATCCTTCAAGAGAATTTTCTTTTACTTGAATACAAATGTAAGAAATTGCATTGTTTTTGTTAGCAAAAAATTGTCTTTCTGCTACTGGAGATATTCTTACCCAATCACCAGTAACTAAATTAACTTCTTCGTTGTCAATAATAGCTTTGCCAGAACCACTTATAACATAATAAATTTCTTCATTTTGTTTATGAGAATGAATAAAAGGTACACTTTCTCCTGCTCCAATAGTGTTGATGCTAATTTCAGCACCTGTTAAACCTAATTTTTCGTGTAATTCAACTCTAGGTGCACTTTCTGAACTTACTTTCATAAAATTTGACATTTTAAATTCCTCCTTAAATATTAGTATAACGAATTTATATCAAAGTACATACAATAAAACAAGTACGCACTTTAAAGTAACTACTTGTCAAATTAATAATATGTGATACAATATCAATAAATTAGTAAGGAGTATCAAAATGAGAAATATAAATGAATTACCAGAATGTCCTGTTGCAACTACAATATCTTTAGTAGGAAATAAGTGGAAATTGTTGATAATAAGAAATTTAACAAAAAGAACATGGAGATTTAATGAGTTGCAAAAGTCATTGAATGGAATATCACAAAAAGTATTAACAGATAGTTTAAGGCAATTAGAAAGTGATGGTATTATTTTTAGAAAGGATTATCATACGAATCCACCAAAAGTTGAATATGGAATGACTGATTTAGGATTAGAATTAAGTAAAATGTTAGATATAATGGCTTCATTTGGTGAATTTTACAAATCAAAATTATAATAAATTTAAGGAGAAAGAAAATTGCAATGTATTAAAGATACAATAAAAAATATAAATATAGTAATTGGATGTAGTATAGGATGTTCGTATTGCTATGCAAGAATGAATAATAATAGATTTCATACTATTGATGATTTTAATAAGCCTGTATTTTTTGAAAATAAATTGAAAATGCTTGATAATAAAAGGCATACGGCATATTTACTAACTGGACAAAGCGATTTATCAGGTTGGAATGAAGAATGGAAAGATAAAGTTTTTTCCAAAATGAAAGAAAATAAAAACACGCAATACATTTTTTTAACTAAAAGACCTGAAAATATTAAATTAAAAGAAATTCCTGATAATGGTTGGTTTGGTGTAACAGTTACTTCTTCAAGAGAAAAGACAAGAATTGATTATTTAAGAAATAATATCAAAGCAAAGCATTACCATATTACTTTTGAGCCTATGTTTGATGATGTAGGAAAATTAGATTTAAGTAATATTTCTTGGATTGTAATAGGTACTGAAACAGGTAATAGAAAAGGGAAAATATCATCAAAAAGAGAATGGGTATTTAACATTTACAATCAAGCAAAAGAGAAAAATATACCTGTATTTATGAAAGAAGATTTATTAGGAATTTTAAAAGAAGATGAGTTTGTTCAAGAATTTCCTAAAGAATTTGGAGGAATAGAATGATAGATTTAAAAAAAGTTGTAATTAAAGAAAAGAAAGTTGATACAATTCTTACAAAATCAAACTTGCCAATAGCAGGATATTCAATAAATCCTTATGTTGGTTGCCCTTTTGGTTGTGAATATTGTTATGCTACATTTATGAAAAGATTTACAGGACATAAAGAAGATTGGGGAATGTTTTTAGATGTTAAGATGTGGGATAAAATAAAAAATCCTGAAAAATATAAAAGTAAAACAATGATAGTAGGATCTGTAACAGATGGATATAATTATTTTGAAGCAAAATATAAAAGAACAAGAGCATTTTTAGAAGAAATGCAAGGAAGTGGAATAAATTTAATTATAACAACAAAATCTAATTTAGTTACAAGAGATATTGACTTGATAAAAACATATCCTAATCCATTGGTTGCTTGGTCAATAAATACATTAGATGAAGAATTTAAGAAAGATATGGATTCAGCACCAACAATAAAATCAAGAATTGAAGCAATGAAACAAGTTCACGATGCAGGAATAAGAACAACTTGTTTTATTTCTCCAATATTTCCTGGTATTACTGATGTATTTACTATAATAGAAAAAATAAAAGACTTTTGCGACTATATATGGCTTGAAAACTTGAATTTAAGAGGTACATTTAAGCTTACTATAATAAATTATATAAAAGAAAAACACCCTGAATTAAATGATTTGTATAATAAGATTTATACTAAAAAAGATATGTCTTATTGGGAAGGGTTAGATAAAAAAGTACAAGAGTATGCAGATAAAAATGGATTTATGTATGTTATAGATGAAGAACCATTTTTAAAAAATCCTACTGGAAAACCTATAATAATAAACTATTTTTATCACGAAAAAATAAGACAATTATCAAAGAATAAATAGTAATTTTTAAATAAATATTCAAAAATACAAATTACAATTTGGTGATTTTTTATAGAGAAAAATAAATTATTATAATTATGAAAAATACGAATAAAGACAGCTTTTTGCTGTCTTTTAATTATAACTTTCTATATATAAAGCTTTTGCGATATAAGGAGTTATCTCTTTGAACTTGTACCAACCTGAACTTTTACTATCATTTTTTCCACCATTAGGATTAGAAATATAAACCATGTCATTATTATCTGTTGCTAGTAAAGCCATATAATGTGAGCTAGTTGTCCAACGATTATCATGAGGCTGATTCCATACACAAACTAAAATAGGTCGGTTTGTTTCTAAATGCTCTTGTAACTTTTCTTTAGATAAATGAACATTATCATAATAAAAATCCGTATTTTTAATATTAAATGTATTAGATAACTCTTTTGAAAGTGTGTCATAATCTAACACAGGATAATACTTTTGCCTAAGATCTTCAGGAGTATATTTTTGGTCATATCCACTCAAAATAATTGCAAGTGCAGTGATGCCACAGCCATTTTCTGCCATAGTACCACCCCAATATTGATTATTACTCCAAGAAGAATCAGTATTTTGTTTATATTCAATATAAGTTTTTTTATGATTTTCAATAGTAGTAAATGTAGTAAAATAGCCATCTTTATTTTTTACTTTTTCTTGACCAATTCCAGAATAATTTTTATTTATATCTTGCTTTATTGTTTTATATTCTGAAGTATTAGTTATTTTAGAAACAAATTTATTTAATCTATAAGAGATATTATTAAATGAGATATTTCTAAAAAATATAAACATTCCCAAAATTATTATTAATAACATTAATATTTTTCTTTTCTTCATTTTACTTTCTCCTTTTTCTTTTAATATATTTCTAGTATAAAACTCAGAATAAAAATAAGTTTTAAGAAATAATTAAATAAATCTTAACATTTCCTTAAAATCAATAAGAGTGTTGGAAATATTAAAAAATTATGATAAAATATTGAAACAGAAATGAGGGGGAAAAATGAATATTTTAGTATTAGATGATGAAAAAGAAATTGCAGATTTAGTGGAAGTTTATTTAAAAAATGAGAATTACAATGTTTTTAAATTTTACGATGCAAAAGAAGCAATAAATTGTATAGAAAGTCAAAAATTAGACTTTGCTATTTTAGATGTAATGATAAAAGATGTTGATGGATTTAAAATATGTAAAATGATAAGAGATAAAGGACTCAACTTTCCAGTAATAATGCTAACTGCCAAAATTGAAGATAAAGATAAAATACAAGGCTTAACTTTGGGAGCAGATGACTATATTACAAAACCATTTAACCCATTGGAATTAATTGCAAGAGTAAAATCTGCATATAGAAGATATACAAAATACAATGAAAAAAGCGAAGAAAATATTATTTATATAAATGGATTAGAAATAGATCAAGATAAGCATATTTGCAGGTTATATGAAACGCAAATTGAATTAACACCTATGGAATTTGATATATTATTATATTTGGCACAAAAAAGAGGAAATGTAGTAAGTTCTGAAGAACTATTTGAAAAAGTATGGAAAGAAAAATATTTAGAAAATAATAATACGGTAATGGTGCATATTAGAAGAATAAGAGAAAAGTTAAAAGAAAATACAAAAAATCCTAAATTTATAAAAACAGTATGGGGAGTTGGATATAAAATTGAAAAATGAGAAATTTATAAAATTAAAAAATAGTATAGCAAGAAAATCTGTCATAAAAATATTATTATATAGTTTAGGTGCGATTATATTATTTTCAGTATTAATAGATGGAGTGTATAATGATGAACTAGCAGACAGTTTAGCAAGTGTAAATAGAGATATATACTATTGGTGCGTAGCAAATAAGATAATCTTACTTGGAATTACATATTTAGTAATATTTGCAATTATATCTTTTTTTGTTATCAGAAATACAAGTAATAATATGGTAGAAATAATAAAAGCTATGGATCAGATAATAAAAGAACCAGAGAAGGAAGTAAAGTTATCAAATGATTTAATACTATTAGAAAGCAAATTGAACAATATAAGAGTTGATTTGGTGTCAAATCAAAATAAGGCAAAAGAAGCATTGCAAAAAAAGAATGACTTAATAATGTATATGGCACATGATTTAAAAACACCACTCACATCAATTATAGGATATTTAACTTTGCTTACTGATGAAAAAGAAATACCTGAAAATTTGCAAAAGAAATATATGGATATAGCATTAAAAAAATCTTTAAGATTAGAAGAACTTACAAATCAATTTTTTGATATTACAAGATATAATTTACAATCAATGCCTATTACTAAACAAAATATAGATTTGGTATTTTTGTTAGAACAGCTTGTAGAAGAATCTTATCCAATGTTACAAGAAAAAAAGTTAGAATGTATTTTAAATAAGCCGAAAGCTATTCAATTTATGGGAGATGGAGACAAGTTAGCAAGAGCATTTGGAAATTTATTAAAGAATGCTATTAATTATAGTTATCTAAATACAACTATAAAAATAGATATAAAAGAATATGAAGATAAAATAGAAATTGTATTTAAAAATAAAGGAGATAAAATTCCAGAATACAAATTGGAAAAAATATTTGATAAATTCTATAGAGCAGATGAATCAAGAACATCTAGCACAGGGGGAGCAGGATTAGGACTTGCAATTACAAAGCAAATTATTGAACTACATAATGGAAAAATTTATGCTAAAAATGACAATGAATTTATTGAGTTTTATATAGAATTAAGTAAATGAGGTAAAAATGAAAAAGAAAAAATTTATTATTTTAATAATAATAATATGTGCAGGTTTGATAATATGGTATTTTAATACATTTACAATTAAAACTAATTATGAAATAATAGAAAGTGAAAAAATAGTAGATGAAATAACCATAATTCAAATATCAGATTTGCATGGAAGTTCATTTGGAAGAAATAACAAAGAACTTATTAAAAAAATAAAAAAAGAAAAACCTGATATTATTTGTGTAACAGGAGATATGTATACAGCAAAAGATGAAAAAGGCAAACAAATAGCTTTAAAGCTACTCCAAGAACTAGCAAAATCATATAAAGTATATTTTGTAAATGGAGAACATGATTGTGATGAAAAATTCATACAAAATTTAAAAGATAACGAAGTAAATGTTTTAGATTATAAAAAAGAAACAATAGCCATAAAAAATACAAAAATAAATTTATATGGTATAACAAATCAGTACTATTCAGCAACTTTTGATTTGAAAAATGCTTTTGAAATTAATAAAGAAGAGTACAACATTTTATTAGCACATATTTCAAACTTTGAAGAATTTGAACAATTTGGAATTGATTTATCATTATGTGGAGATACACATGGAGGACAAGTTAGACTTCCATTTTTAGGTGTAATAATAAATAGAGGAATATGGTTTCCAGAAATAGTACAAAAAGGATTAAATGTAGAAACAAATTATATTAAAGGATTATATAGTATAAATAATTCTTATTTATATGTATCAAGTGGACTTGGGAATTATCCAATCAGTATAAGGCTATTTAATAGACCAGAGATTGCAGTTATAAAATTAAGATGATTAACAAACATCCTATATTGTATTCTACATCTATGGTAAAGACAAAATTTATAAAATATACTATCCTTATTGTAGGAGGTAATTATTATGGCTCAAGTAAAAATAGGAAAATTTATTGCACAATGTAGAAATGAAAAAATATAACACAAGAAGAATCAAATGATGATATATGTTGAAGATAGAGTATATAAGAAAATTGAAAAATAAGTATAGTTGATAACTATAAATTACAATTAGTAAGTTATCGCTTACTTTAATATGTATTTATTAGTAGTAATAGGAGAACAAAGTATATGTTACCAACAATAAAATCAGACAGTATTTATCCATTACCCAATGATGTTGCAATATTTAATATTAACATAGTAGATATAATATTTTTAATAGGAATTATATGCCTAATAATAAAAAGAAAATCTATTTTTAATGCAAACAATGATGTATTGGATAAATACAATAGTAATAAAATAAAGGGACTATTGGCATTATTGATAATAATACACCACTTGTCTATTTATATAAAAGACACAATTCTACTTAAAGTATTTACAATAGTAGGAGTTATTGCAGTTTCAGCATTTTTCTTTTATTCAGGATATGGACTAATGACAAGCTATCTAAAAAAAGAAAATTATCTAAAAGACTTTTTGAATAAAAGAATAATGAAAATAGTTATACCATATATAATAGCAATTATATTTACTATTTTAGCATATCTATTAACTGGACAATTAACACCTAGAAAAATTTTTAATTCTTTAGTTGAAGGAGAGCCAGTTGCAAGATTTTCGTGGTATGTGTTAGCAATTATTATTTTATATGTAGTTTTTTATTTATCAGCTAAGTGTCTAAAAAAGAAAAAAAAGATAAATATTGCAGTATTTGGTGGAACTATTTTATATTGCATAGTTGTTAATAATATTTTAGGTTTTAATAATTGGTGGGTCAATTCTTGTTTTGCATTTTTTATAGGTATATATTGGGCAAGTTATAAAGAAAAATATGCAATAACATTAAAAGACAAAAATAAAATAATTAGATATGCAATTATGCTTTCAATTATATTATTTGCAATAATAGGGATTCAATTCCTCACAAGTGGATATGCCATTATGGATATAATAAACGATACAGATCTAGCAGACGATATAATGAGAGAGCCTATTCCTGTTATAAATATGAATATTATTTGTATAGCATTACTTTTTGTATTGTTTACTATATTAAAAAAAGTGAGATTAAATGATAAGGTATTTACTTTTTTGGGAAATATATCTTTTGAAATTTATTTATATCATGGATTAGTTATGTATTTATTGAGAAATCCTCGCTTTTATTGTAGAGTTGATTATTTATATGCTATTCTAGTAATTGGATTAAGCATAATATTAGCTAAACTTATGAATATAGCAAACAATAAAATATATAATTTCTATTTGAATAAAGTTGAGAAAGAGTCATGTTAATGATAGCGAGAAATTACAAGTTATCACACAAATTATAACAATTCAACTAATCGTTGATAAAGAAAAATACCACACTCAACGATTAGGCTGTGTACTTTTTTTAGATAATAATTTACACTTAATTTGAAGGAGGTAAATGATATGAATCAGATTAAAATTGGAAAATTTATAGCTGAATGTAGAAAAAAGAATAATTTAACTCAAATGCAACTTGCAGAGAAATTAAACATTACAGATAGAGCTATATCTAAATGGGAAAACGGAAAAGGAATGCCTGATTCATCAATAATGCTTTATTTATGTAATGAACTTAAAATAAGTGTAAATGAATTATTATGTGGGGAGTTGATTGAAATGAATAATTATAATGAATTTGCAGAAAAAACATTATTAGAAATGGCACAAAAGGAAGAAATGCAAAATAAAAAATTAATGATGTATGAAAATGTGATTGGATTTAGTTCGGCAATATCTTTCTTAATACTAATTTTTGTTACATCATTTTTAGCAGAGAACAATATAGCGAAAATAGTATTATTTATATTAGCATTTATTCTTTTAATAATAGGTATTTCATTTGCATTAAAAATAGAAACAGAAACAGGTTATTATGAATGCCAAAAATGTCATTATAAATATGTACCAAAATATAGCCAAGTATATTTTGTAATGCATTCTGGAACTACACGATATATGAAATGTCCAAAATGTAACAAGAAAAGTTGGCAAAGAAAGACTTTAAGTAAGTAAAAAATGTACTTATATTACAAAATATAAGTACATTTTTTTAAGTCCAGATAAATCATATGCCTGGAAATATACAATAGCAGACACAAGTATTATAAAATTTAAAGAAAAAAAGAAGTCACAAAGGATTTATTATATAAATATTGCCTAATATGAGGTAAATTTTAATTACATGCCCAAGTTGGAAAATAAATACGAAAAAATTGTAGGAGAAATGAATATGATAAAAAATATAATATTTGATATAGGAAATGTAATTTTAAACTTTAATATTAAAGAAGTTTTACAAAAATTTACGAGTAATAAGATAGAACAAAAATTTATTTTAAAAAACATAATAAACTCTCCAGAATGGTTAGGAAACGCTTTAATTGATACAGGTTATATATCAAGAGAAGATGCTATAGAAGTTGTTTATGAAAATTTTAGTTATATATATGCAAGTTCTATAATTATCTGCAGATGCTGAAGTAATCTCTAAAAAGCCTAAAATAATGGCTTACGAGAATCGCTTTTAAGGCATTTTAATAAAACAGTCATATAGTTTGTTGTCTGCAAAATACGGCAAATATGGAGAAATAGGCATTTTGAAGATTTTATATAAAATTTAGATAGAAGATCAGAAATTATAAAAAATTATTGAAAAACAAATTTATAATTAAAGATAAAAATTATTTGAACATTAAATTGATAAAATATTTAAATAGCTTAAACTTGAACAAAAAAGCATAAAATTTACTAGATTTAATAAAAAAAGGTGGAGTAGGGGGAAGAGTCTTATTTTCAGATATATACAATGTAAATAAATATTAAAAACCAAAAAATAGAAAAATAGGTATAAAATATTTTGTGCAATGTTCTAAAATTATTTTTAGAAAAAATATAAACTATATAATTTAATAAAATAATTTTAATTTAAAATTTAAATTAAAATTAAAAAAATTACAAATTAAAGATTTTAAAATTTTGTTTGGTAAAAAATCTTAAAACGAACATTTGATTATTACAAATTGATTTATAAATTTATCTATAGTTTCTTTTTTTATATAAGGTTGGTCACATACAATAAACATATATGT
>USFC01000033.1 GCA_900553865.1 uncultured Clostridium sp. | reverse complement strand
GATGATGCATTAAAAATATGCACAGACAAAGGATTTAATCCATATGAAATAACAAGAGGAGTACAAACAATATGTTTTGAAAATGCTTGTTGGGCATATACATTAGGTGCAGCAATAGCAATAAAAAAAGGTTGCACAAAAGCTCATGAAGCAGCAAAAGCAATAGGAGAAGGTTTACAAGCATTTTGTATACCAGGCTCAGTTGCAGATGATAGAAAAGTAGGATTAGGACATGGAAACTTAGCATCAATGTTATTAAGTGAAGAAACAAAATGTTTTGCATTCTTAGCAGGACACGAAAGTTTTGCAGCAGCAGAAGGTGCAATTGGTATTGCAAAATCTGCAAACAAAGTTAGAAAAGAGCCATTAAGAGTTATATTAAATGGTTTAGGAAAAGATGCAGCACAAGTAATTTCAAGAATAAATGGATTTACATATGTAAAAACAGATTTTGATTTCTTCACAGGAAAAGTAAAAGTAGTAGAAGAAATAGCTTACTCAGATGGAGAAAGAGCAAAAGTTAGATGCTATGGTGCAAACGATGTTAGAGAAGGTGTAGCAATAATGTGGTTAGAAGATGTTGATGTTTCTATAACAGGTAACTCAACAAACCCAACAAGATTCCAACATCCAGTTGCAGGTACATACAAAAAAGAAAGATTAGAAGCAGGTAAAAAATACTTCTCTGTTGCTTCAGGTGGAGGAACAGGTAGAACATTACACCCAGACAATATGGCAGCAGGACCAGCTTCATATGGTATGACAGACACAATGGGAAGAATGCACTCAGACGCACAATTTGCAGGAAGTTCTTCAGTTCCAGCTCACGTAGAAATGATGGGGTTAATAGGAATGGGTAACAACCCAATGGTTGGTGCAACAGTAGCAGTTGCAGTAGCTGTTGAAGAAGCTATGAAATAGTTGATAATACTCAATTATAGTAATTTTATATAATTATAAATAAATGTGGATTACCCACATAGTGAATAAAAAATGATGTGACTAAGTAATAAAATAGAGCTTAGAAACATCATTTTTTGTTCCTTCATAAATATTGCACAATAATAAAAAAATATAGTATAATAGAAAAGTAGCAAAAATATACAATAAAAGGAGAAAAAATTGAAAAAGAAAAAAATAGTAAATTTTATAGTATTAGCAATAGTAATTGCAATATTTATATTGGCAATAATATATTTAGCGCCAATAATGAAAAACATATCAACAAAAGAAGGCCAGTTAGCGTTTAAAGAAAAAATAAATAGTTTAGGTTTTTTAGGATTTTTAATATTATTTGGCTTAGAAGTAGCACAAATATTTTTTGTAGTAATACCGGGAGAACCATTAGAAATACTTGCGGGTATGTGTTATGGAAGTATAGGAGGAACTATTTTTATAACAGTATCTGTATTTATAACAACAACAATAATATTTTTTGCAGTAAAAAAATATGGAAGAAAATTGGTAGAAGATACATTTAGCAAGGAAAAAGTAGAGAAAATAGAAAATATTAAAATATTAAAAAATCCTAAAAAAGTAGAAATAATAATGGCAATATTATTTTTCATACCGGGAACACCAAAAGATTTGCTAGTGTATATAGGAGGTTTGCTTCCAATAAAACCATTAAGATTTATACTAATATCAACATTTGCAAGATTCCCTTCAGTAATTTCATCAACAGTGGTAGGAGCAGGTATAGTAAATGGAAATATAAAAATAAGCATAATTTCATATGTAGTTACATTTATAATTACAGCGATAATACTTATATTAATAAATGTATTTGACAAAAATAAGGAAACGGAAGATGTGCTAAAAGTGTTAAAATAATTGAATTGTGCATTTTTTGTTCCAAAGCTTATAAAAAACTTGAAAGAATAGCTAAAATATAGTAAAATATACAAGTAGGTTAACATATAGTAAAAAATATTATCAATTAATGGAGGTAATAGTATGCAAAAAGTAAAAGTAGAAACATTAATATGGGACTGCGACAACACTATTTGGATTCATCGGAAGGATGAAGTTGAGTTAATTTCTAAACATCTTGGAATAGAAGATGTTGCAACCCTAAAAGTACAGTTTTTCCAATGGATTAAGAATTTCAATGACTTTTTTGAAGAAAGGCTAGTAACAACTGGCAGAATTGAGAAATTTGTAGAAAGGAATATGCCAATTTTAGAGGCATATAACATTAGTGCAGGAAAATTTTTAAAAGAAATGGCAGAAGTTGAAACTAGTTTTTTGAATAATGAAGCAATTGAAACACTAAAATACTTTTATGGTGAAGGGTATAAAAATATTGTTTTAACTGATTGGATTGCAAAAACGCAGCTAAAATTGTTAAAGAAATATGATATTTTGCAGTATTTTGAAGAAATACACACATGTGATGAATTTTATATAAAGAAAAATCCAAGAGCAAAAGAAAGAGTTATAAAAGAAGGTAAAGAAGACAGTTATATAATGATTGGAGATTCTTTGGAAAGCGACATAGCATTTGCAAATGTAGCAGGAATAAAGTCCATATGGTATAACAGAAATGGAAGTAAAAACAATACAAAATTTGTACCAACATATGAAATAAGGTCAATGAAAGAGTTGTACGAAATAATAGAATGATTAAAACGCTGTAAGTGGCTATATTTAGCTGCTTACAGCGTTTTAAAAATATACGAACAAAAATTTGAAAAAACTTCGAAAAAACTATTGACAAATTGAAAAAAAGAATATAAAATATGTTCAACAAAAGCGAACAAGAATTTGCAAAAAACAGAATTTTATTAAGGAGTGGTTAACATGAGTATATTTTCAAATAAAAATAATGTAATAACATATACAGTAAATAAGGCTGCAACAAGCAATATGTACATATCAGTGCAAAATGGAGAAGTTGTTATAAATGCTCCTTGGTACACTACAAGTAGTCAAATTCAAAAAGTAGTAGAAGAAAAGAAACAATGGATTTTAAATAAAATAAATGAATATGAAATATCATGTGAAGAAAAAAGCAATTATACAAAAATAAAAACTGTAAAAGTATTGGGAAAAAATTATGATTTAGCAGTAAACTACAAAAAAATAGCTGTACCAAGCTTGGAATTTGTTAGTAATAAAATACAAGTTACTTTGCCAGTTAAATTTAAAAACATAGAAAATGCAGATTTAGTAAATATTTTAATGGAAAAAATGTACAAGAAAATAGCAGAAAAAGAAATAGAAAGAGCTATGGAAAAAACAAGAATAATGCTAGAAATAGCACCAGAGGATTATGAAATAGAAAATATAAATAGCATTACTGAAACTATTGCTATGTGTAAGGATAACAAAATAACAATTAGTCCTAATATTGCAAGGTATTCAAAAGATATTATAGACTATATTGTATTACATGAATTTTGTCATTTAAAATATAAAAATCATACAAAATCTTTTTATAATATGATAAAAACATATATGCCTAACTATGAAGAAAAAGCAAAAGAATTAAATGGAATAGTTTATTAAAAATTTTATTCAACATTACCTTCTAAATGAATATAATGAATAAGGAGGTAATGTTATGGATGGAATTTATGATATAAAATTAAATACACCAATGGGGGCTATGAATGGAAAGGTAATGTTAAAAACTAATGGAGAAAATATAGAAGGTGTATTAGAAATAATGGGAATGAAAAACAGTTTAAATGGAGGAAAAGTAAAAGGAAATCAATGCTATTTTAAAGGAAATATAAAGAATAATGCGCTAAGCATAGAATATGAAATAATGGGTCAATTGACTGGAAATATATTAAATATATATGCCAAAACAAATATGGGGGAATTTAAATTGCAAGGAAAGAAAGTTGGATAGCAATATAAATGCAAAGTATTATAAGAAATATACTTGTCTAATAAAAAACTATTTGTTCTAAAAAAGTATATGTAAGAATAAGATATACAAAAAAGAAAGAGGAACGAATATGGATAATTTAGATAAAAAAGAAGCAAAGGAAAATTTAATAAGAATTATAAAAGGTAGTGGAGTAGCTTTAGGAATTACTTTATTATTATTGTTTATTTTTGCTGTGTTACTAACATATACAAATATAGCAGAATCAGTAATTAAGCCTGTTATTATAATTGTTACAGCAATTAGCATTTTAATTGGTAGTAGTTTAAGTACATTGAAAATAAAGAAAAATGGATTGCTAAATGGGGCAATAGTAGGCTTTATTTATATATTTTCTTTATATATTATTTCTAGTATTACTGGTTCTGGCTTTAATTTAAACATTATAAGTATAATAATGTTGGTGGCAAGTGTAGTAGCAGGAATGGTAGGAGGAATAATAGGAGTAAATTTAAATTAATAATAGCTTATAAATTCAATCAATTTACAAAAAATGGTTGAATTTTTTATTATTTTAATATAAAATTAGCTAGTAATGTTAATAATATAAAAAACATTATATAAAAAATGTAGAAAGGAAGCAATTTAATTTAAGATTAAATTGAAAAACAAAAAATGACTTTAGAAGATATAAAAGATAATAAAGAAATAGAGGAACTTATATTAAGTTCACAAAGGCAATTAAATGCTTTAGGTTATACAGAACATTCAATGAGGCATATTTCTATAGTTTCAAATAGAGCAGCTAAAATATTAGAAACCTTAGATTATCCTCAAGAAAGAATAGAGCTTGCAAAAATAGCAGGGTATATGCATGATATAGGAAATTGTGTAAATAGGGTAGACCATGCACATTCTGGAGCAATACTTGCTTATCAGATTTTAAAAGAAATGGGAATGAATGTTAAAGATAGAACAGAAATAATGATGGCAATAGGAAATCATGATGAACAAACAGGAACAGCAGTAAGTGATATATCTGCAGCATTAATACTTGCGGACAAGTCTGATGTGCATAGAGATAGAGTAGTAAACACAAATATGTCTACATTTGATAAACATGATAAAGTAAATTATGCAGTTACAAATGCAGATTTTATAATAGATAAAGAAAAAAGAAAAGTAACCTTAGATTTAACAATAGATACAAATATTTGCCCAGTTTTAGATTATTTTGAAATATTTATGGATAGAACAATGATGAGCAAATATGCAGCTAAGTATTTAAATATATGGTTTGAGCTTATTATAAATGATACTAAATTATTATAGTAAAAAAATTTACAAAAATAAAAGAAGAAAGGAGTGTATGATTTATTAAAATAAATCATGCAATGGGAAAATGAAAAATTTTAAAGGTTTTAAAATAACAATTATAATATTACTAATTATATTATTATCAATGGTGTCTTTTATTGGAATATATGTACAAAATAAAAATCAAATGGAAAATGTATTGCCAGAATATATTTTGTCAAACAATTTAAAAGGACATAGAAGAATAGAACTTAAAGTAAATGATGAAGTTAAAGAAACAAAAAAATATGATGAAAGTGGAAATTTAATTACAGATGATTCAACAACTGAAGTAGCTAGAACAGAAGAAATAAAAGTAAATAGTGATGAAGTTTTAACAAAGGAAAATTTTGAAGAATCTAAAAAAGTATTAGAAAAAAGACTAGAAAAAATGCAAGTTACAAATTATGTTATTAGACAAAATGAAGAAAACGGAAACATAATTATAGAGTTACCAGAAAATGATGATACAGATAATGTAGTTGGACAAGTTTCTTTACAAGGAAAATTTGAAATTGTAGACAAAGATACAAATGAAGTGTTAATGACAAACGAAGATTTAAAATCTGTTCAAAGTAGATATGGAACAACATCTTCAGGAACAACAGCAATTGTTTTAAATATTCAATTTAATAAAGCAGGAACAGAAAAATTTAAAAACATAACAAATACATATGTACAATCTACACAAACAGTAGGAGAAGGCGAAGAAGCAAAAGAAGAAACTGTAACAAAACAAATATCTGTAAAAATAGATGATACAATATTGGCTTCAACATATTTTAGTGAAGAAATAAATAATGGGTTATTACAATTATCTGTAGGTTCTTCTACAAATAGCACTGCTGAAGAATTACAAGAATATGCAAAAGAAGCAAGTAGCTTAGCAGCTGTTTTAGATTCTGGCAAAATGCCAATTGTATATGAAGTAAACCAAAATAAATATGTACTTTCAGAAGTAACAAACCAAAATATAGCTATAGTAATAGTTGTTTCAATAATTATTCTTACAATAGGTATTGTGTATATAATTATAAAATATAAGTCAAAAGGAATTTTAGCAGGAATTTCTATAATAGGATATATATCATTGCTATTAGTTGTTATTAGATACGCAAATGTAGAGGTATCTATAGCAGGAATTATAGAAATATTATTTAGCACATTAATAAATTATATGATTGTACTAAGTATTCTAAAAGAAGAAAAGTTAAGTGATAGTATGAAGAAATATGCATTAGCATTTATACCCGCATTAATTATTTCAAGTGCATTTACATTTACAAACATTGCAGTTGGAACAGTACTATTCTGGGGAATAGCTATAACACTATTATACAACTTAACTATTACAAACTTATTGTTAAGAGATTAGTAAAGAAGCAAAGTTTAAAAAATAATTATAATTTTGGTTGCTTTTGTGACTTGAAGAAAGGAAGAATGTGATTAATTATGAAGAAAAAGTATTTAATAGGATTGCTATTTTGTATAATTATAATTGTTGGAATTATTCTAACAGCTACTATAGGACTAAATTTGAATTTGATGTATTCAAATCATAAAAGTATAGATATATACTTAGAAAAAGAATTTGATAACAATGACATATATAAAATTGCAAAAGAAGTTTTTGGAAATGAAGAAGTAAAAGTACAAAAAGTAGAATTATATGAAGATATAGCATCAATTATTGTAAAAGATGCAACAGATGAACAATTAGAGCAATTAAGTAGCAAAATAAATGAAAAATATGAATTAGAAAAAACAACAGAAGATATGGTAATAACAGAGGTGCCAGAAATTAAAACAGAAGATTTAATAAAACCATATATTGCACCAACAATAATTTCATTTGTAATAGTTGTTATTTATTTAGTAATATATATAGTGATAAATAGCAAAGAGCGTAAAGATGTAAATATTTTTAAAGAAATATTAAAAGCGATTATAACAATAATAGGAATAGAATTATTATATTTGTCAGTACTTGCAATTACAAGAATAGAAGTTGGTTACTGGACACTTCCAATAGGAGTTATAATATATGTATTTACAACAATATTAATGTTATTAAAATTAGAAAAAAGATTTAAAAAGCAAGAAAAGAAAAAATAATAAATAACAAAAAATAGACATTATTCATAAAATAGAATAGGATGTCTATTTTTTTTACATACTAAATAGAAAGGAATGTGAGTAAAAATGAAAATAAGAATATATGAAACTTTGAGAAAAATGTTTAATTTGCATAATAATAGGGAAGAAACTAGCATTGATATTGAAGAAGTAAAAACAATTATGAAAAACGACATAGGAGCAACCTTAGTGGATGTAAGAAGTCCACAAGAATATAGAGAAGGACATTTAAATAGAAGCATAAATATTCCTCTTTATGATTTGGAAAGAAATTGCGAAGAAATGCTAAAAGATAAAAACAATACAGTAATTTTAGTATGTCAATCTGGAAGTAGAAGTAAAAAAGCATTAAAAATTTTACAAAGTATGGGCTATACAAGCATATATCAGATAGCACGGTGGACTAGACAATATAAACTAAAAGGACATTTGGGGACGGGTCACTTTTGTCCTTTACATAATTACAAAAATAAATATATAATAAAAACATATTATAACTTTATGTAAAGGACAAAAGTGACCCGTCCCCAAATGTCCTTTTTATTTGCTTACGTTATTTAGTATTCGGTAAGTTCTGCAGATATTACAGTCATTGCAAATAGAAATTCTATTTCCAAAGACTAGTTTTAAGGTGCTTATAAATTCGTCTTCTGGACCAACCAAGTGGATTTCAATTTTTCGAGGAAGAAGAGTAAGCAAGGCATTTAATGCGTAATCATTTGAAGAAAATGAAATATCTGATAAATATTTTGCATTAAAATTATTGTCTTTTAAATTTATAACATTTTTATTTTCATTTAACAAAATTGAATTTCCATTTGTGTAAATTAAATGAATGATAGAAGAAACAGGTTCTTTAGCATCTATATATAGTTTTAGCAAATTTATAAATTCTGTATACTCTTTTTCAATAACATATTCATTTACACTATTGTCTACTATTTCTTCTAAGGTAGAAAGATAATTTCCTAATCTAAAGGTAACAAAGCCGTCTAATACCATGGATTTGTTTGAAGTTATATATTCTAATATAGAAGTCCAAAGTTCTTGCTTTTTATATTTAAAATTGGAACATTCTTCTAAAATAATATGTTCGTAGCAATTTTCTTCAATAAGTTTTTTTTCAAAATCATCAAAATAAAAATATTGAGAATTTATAATTCTTTTTATTAAAATAGGTTCATAGAAAAATATGATGCAATCAGCAAGTAAATCAGCTAGAAAGTTTAAAAAAGCACTTACAGAATTTCCTTTGTAGTGAAGAATTACATTGTTATAGCATTTGAATTTTTTGCTTATAAAATAAATATTTTCTAAAGAAGAGGCTTCTACATTTTTTAATAGATAATTTATAATTTCATTATTGTTTGTTTTTATACAAAAAGATTTCATACTAAAAAATCCCCTTTCTTTTTATATGTATTATTATCTACTAAAAAACTTTAGATATACATATTTTATTCGAAAGAGGAAATTTTGGTAACTTGGGCTTGAAAAAAATATATTTAATAGTATATTTTATAATCAATTTCAGGGAAAATACAATCTCTTTTTTCCACAAGTTTAAGAAAATCTAAATCTATACTGTTTTCTTTTATTTGATTGTATAGCTTTGTAAAACGTCCAATGTGGTCTTTTATTCTTTTTTTAGCATAATCAACCATTGTACCGTTTGTAATAATGAATAGCCAATCACTACTTTGTGCAAGTAAAAGTTCACGTGCACATTGATTTAAAGCTCTAATTTTTGTTTTGTTTTTTTCATTGTAGAAGGTATGAGCAAGTTCAACCATTTTATCTCCAGCAACATGTAAATGACGATGAACGTAGTCATTTGTTTCGTTAAGCCACACTTGGCTGTAACCATTTGCACCCCAACTAGAACGGCAAGGTGTACATACTTGCATTTCAGGATACATATCTATATATTTACCGGGAGTAGTTAGTTTAAATTCATTTTGGTCAAAATGGATTTTTTTGAAAAGTATATACAACCAATATGGACCTTCATACCACCAGTGACCATAAAGTTCAGCGTCATAAGGGCAAAGTATAATAGGGGGCTTATCCATAAAAGATGCAGCCATATTTATTTGTTCTTTTCTACAGTCTAAGAAGTGGCCTGCTTGTTTTTCACAAGAGTCTTTTGCCCATTGAATATTATAAATGTCTTTTTTTTCACATTTTCCAGTAATTCTATGGTATTTAATTCCAGTGTGAACTCTAATTCCGTCATGAGTAATGTATGGTTTAATGTAGTCGTAAGGTGCATCATATCCAATATCTCTGTAAAATTCACGATAGTTAAAATCACCAGGGTAACCATTTATAGAACTCCACACTTGCCTTGAAGATTCCATATCTCTACCAAAGGCAACAATTCCTTCGGGAGAAACTATAGGAGAGTAGGTCCCATAAACTGGCGTAGGGTCAGCGTATAAAATTCCATGTGTTTCGGTAATAATATATTGTATGCCAAATTCTTTTAAATATTTGTCTGCTTCTGGAACATATCCACATTCAGGAAGCCAAATTCCACGTGGTTTTCTGCCAAAATATTTTTCATAGTTTTGTACTCCTACTGCAATTTGAGCTTTTACAGTTTGTTCAGTTAAATATAAAATTGGAAAATATCCATGTGTTGCTCCACAGGTTATAATTTCCAAAACACCTAAATCTTGAAAGTGTTTAAAACCTTGAATAATATTATCATTATAAATGTCGTGGAAAACATGTAAATCGTTAGAATACCTTTCAAAATAATATTTAGAAAGGTCATTTACTCGTTTGTCATATGTAGTTCTTTCAATTTCTTTTTTAGCAAGTTCAATATGTTTTTTTAAATATTTAATATATCTTTTTTGTAATAACTTATTATCAAGCATATTTAAAAGTGGAGGAGTCATAGACATGGTAATAGAAAAGTCTACTTTTTCTTCCACTAATTTTTCAAAATTAAGCAAAAGAGGAATGTAGGTTTCTGAAATTGCTTCAAATAACCATTGTTCCTCTAAATAATTTTCACTTTCTGGGTGATGTATAAAAGGCAAATGTGCGTGTAGCACAAAGCTTACGTATCCTTTTGGTGCATTCATTGGTATTTTCTCCTTATAAATTTATTAGAACTTTGAAGATGGATTTCTTAAGTCTAGTTTGTCAAAGCTAATTTTTTCATTTGCATACATTTTTTTGTAAAATTCTTCAATAGATGAAATTTTTCCCACTCTTTTAAGAAGAGAAAAGCTTACTATGTCTTTTTTTGTAGTATTTTGATTTTTTACATTTCTAAAATATACAAATTTAGGCAAATTATCGAAAAGAATGTGGTCATTTGGAGCATCTATATCATTTGAATTTGCAATGTGTAAGTAATTATTTGTAATTGTTACATAATTATTTATAGGGCGTCTACCAAGTTCTATTTTATAGTCACAATTACTATCAGCAACAGTTAAATACCAACTATTTGCAAAGTCGTTTATATCAATTTCAAAAGAATAGTTCATGTTTATGTTATGAATTATTAAAACAGGCTTTGTATTGTTGAAAAAATACTCTCCATATTCTTTAATATATTTATTTTTATCTTCATCAGAGATATCCCAATAAACAAATAGAGTATTAGGTGTTTGTGCTAAGACTTTTACAACAGTTTGGTTGTAACGGTAAGGTAAGTCATAGTATTCTATAATTTCTACTTTTTCTTTTTTAGCATTTTTTTGTGCAGTTGAAGATTTTGTAGTTTTTTTAGTAGATTTACTAGAAGCCTTTTTGTCGGTAGTAGTAGATTTTTTTGAAGTGGTTTTTGTAGACTTCTTAGTAGTTTTAACAGATGATTTAGTAACACTGTTTTTAGCTTTACTAGCAGTAGTTTCTACTTTTTTTGTTTTAGGTTTAGCAGTTTTTTTATTAGCAGTGCTTTTAGAAGCAGTTGCTTTTTTAGTAGTTTTTTCTTCAACTATTTCAGTGTTTTCTTTAGCTTTTCTAGGCATATTTTCCTCCTTAGTGAATAACGCATTTTATTCTTAATATATACTATATCAAAAACAAAATAAATTCAATAGAATAAATAGAAAAAA
The DNA here is from genome assembly GCA_900553865.1 of uncultured Clostridium sp. GTDB lineage: Bacteria > Bacillota > Clostridia > TANB77 > CAG-508 > UMGS1663. Next base: position 4,340 of record USFC01000033.1, on the reverse strand, counting down.
AGTAAAATATTTTGTAAAAAAATGTTTACTTTTGCAAGAAACTTGTATAGAATAGTAGAAAGAAAAAACAAAAGAAAATATAGAAGAAAGGGGTTAATAAAAACCTATGAAAATTTTAATGCTAACATGGGAATACCCACCAAGAATAGTAGGTGGAATCGCTAGAGTAGTGCATGATTTGTCAAAAAGATTAATAAAAGATGGTCATGATGTTACAGTTGTTACTTATAGAGAGGGAGAAATGCCTTACTATGAAAATGATAAAGGGGTAGAAGTATATAGGGTAGATAACTATATGATTAAGCCAAACAATTTTATTGATTGGATAATGCAATTAAATTTCAATTTAATAGCAAAAGCTTCAGAAATAATTGCAAAAGAAGGAAAATTCGATGTAATACATGCACACGATTGGTTAGTAGCAAATGCAGCTAAAACTTTAAAACATGCTTACGATATTCCACTTGTTTCAACAATACACGCAACAGAAAGCGGAAGAAATAGCGGAATACATGATGAAACACAAAGATATATAAATGATACAGAGTGGATGCTTACATACGAATCTACAGAAGTAATAGTAAATAGTAATTTTATGAAAGGGCATATTCAAGGTTTATTTGGACTTCCTTTCGATAAAATTAATGTTATTCCAAATGGAATTAATTTAACAAATTTCAATGGGGTAGAAAGAGATTATGAATTTAGAAGACAATATGCTTTAGACAATGAAAAAATAATTTTATATATGGGAAGACTTGTATATGAAAAAGGAATTCAAAATCTAATTGCAGCTATGCCTAAAATATTAGAAAACTATAATGATGCAAAATTAATAATAGCAGGCAAAGGTGGAATGCTAGACGAATTAAAAGCACAAGTAGAAAGCATGGGAATAGCTAATAAAGTATATTTTACAGGATATTTAGATGCAAAACAAGTTCAAAAAATGTACAAATGCGCAGATGTAGCAGTATTTCCAAGCACATATGAGCCATTCGGAATAGTAGCCTTAGAAGCAATGCTTGCTGGTGTTCCAACAGTTGTATCAGATGTAGGTGGATTAAACGAAATAGTAGAACATGGCGTAACAGGAATGAAGAGTTATGCAGGAAACAGCAATTCAATAGCAGATTCAATATTAGCATTATTATATGACCATGCACTAGCTACAACAGTTTCTAAAAATGCAAAAGCAAAGGTAAAAGAATTGTATAGCTGGAACAAGATTGCACAAGATACACATTTCACATATCAAAAAGCAATTTGCCAAACAATGGCTGAAAAACAAGCAAATCAAATAGCACAAGAAAATGCAAAAAAAGCTAAGAAGGCTAAAAATAATGATACAGAAATAACAAATTTACTAGCTTTCAAGAAAAAGCATGCATATGCTTAAAACTCCATTGGGGACGTTTACTTTTGGAACCATAAAGTCCCTTTTGGTATAATTAATTAAGAAAAGAGGAAATCTAATGAACGTATATGATACTGCAAATAAATTAGCAGGAGAAATAAAATCTTCAGAAGAATACAAAAAGTACAAAGCAGCTAAAAAAGGTTTGGATTCTAATGCTGAACTAAAGAAAAAGGTAGAAGACTTCGAAAAATTGCGTTATGAAGTTCAGCTTCTAGCAATGCAGGGAAAAGAAGTGGAAGAAGATAAAAATAAAAAATTGCAAGAGATGTACACTATATTAATTCAAAATAAAGAAATAAAAGAATATTTTGATTTAGAAGTGAAATTTAATGTAATGATTGCTGATGTAAATAAGATAATTGCAGAATCAGTACAAGATGTACTATAATGTCGAAAAAAGTCGTAAATGGTAAAATTCCATTTACGACTTTTAAAATTATTAATTATTATAAAAAGGATAGTATATATTATTTTTATACCTTGGTGTCGCGGCCTTCCATTTATAATATTACTAGCATGTTGGCCACTCCAATCGCACTCGCAGTAGCTCGTTTGGTCGACTTACGCGGTATTGCAAATAATATATACTATCCTGATAGATATAATTAAAAGGAGAAGATAACATGGAATTAATAGTAGTATTAATAATATTAATAGTCGTTTTAATAATTGGAGCAATAATTTTTGAACTTAATTTTAAAAAGCTGAAAGAAGCGGGGAATAACCCAAAATGTGATGAAATCATTTCTAAATTTCCAAATAACAAAAAGGTGTGTGAAAGCATATTAGAAAAGCTAGACAATAATAGCGTAAAAATAGTAGAAAATAATGATAAAACATCAAGTCTATATATTGCAATTTCAAATACTATTTTTATTGCAAACATAACAAAAACGTATACAAGAATTCAAACAATTGCACATGAATGCTTGCATTCTGTTCAAAATAGAAAATTGCTAATATTTAATTTTATATATTCAAATGTATATATATTATATTTTGCTATTAGCCTAATATTAACAATATTTAACGTGTTTAAAAATTATGAGCTAAACATAATAATATTAAGTGTTTTAAGTTTTTTATATTATCTTGTAAGAGCATATTTGGAAACAGATGCTATGACACGAGCAGAATTTTTGGCAAAAGAATATTTATATGAGTATAACGAAAAAAATATGGTATGTACAAAAGAAGAAGTAGAAGAGGTAGTTAATGAATATAAAAGGATAAATAAAATAGGAATTCCTGCTACAAATTTTATTTTGTTTGCAAATTGTATCTTAAAAATAATAATTTATACAATAGTTGCTATAATTAAATAGAACAAAAGAGGCATGAATAGAAAAAATAGGCTGTCCGAATTGGGCAGCCTTAAATTAAAAGTCTTTACTAAATTTAGAGAATTTTTTAAGCTTATCATAAACTAATGCATTTACTGTTCCGGCAGGAAAACGACCATAAGAATCTTTCTTTCCGGCAGGTACGCCTGTTAAAATTTCAATTCCTTCTTCAATAGAAGAGATTGCATATATGTGGAATTTTTTGTCTTTTACAGCCTTTACAATTTCTTCAGAAAGACTTAAATTTTGAACATTTTGAATTGGTATTATAACACCATGTGTTCCGTCTAAACCTCTCATTTTACATACTTGGTAAAAGCCTTCTATTTTATCATTTACTCCACCAATTGGTTGAATTTCACCTTTTTGGTTAACAGAGCCAGTAACGGCAAGCGATTGGTTAATAGGGATACCTGATAAGCTAGATAAAATTGCATAAAGCTCTGTACTAGAAGCACTGTCGCCATCTACACCATTATATAACTGCTCAAAACATATACTAGCAGTAAGAGATAAAGGGAAGTCTTGTGCAAACATTTCGCCTAAATAGCCACTTAAAATTAGAATTCCTTTAGAATGTGAAGAACCAGAAAGGTCAACTTCTCTTTCAATATTAACAATTCCATTTTTGCCCATGTATGTGTTGGCTGTAATCTTTACAGGTTTTCCAAAAGTATAATCTCCAATTGTCATAACAGTTAATCCATTTATTTGACCGATTTTACTGCCACTTGTTTCAATAAGTAAAGTATTTTCTTCAATCATTTCCATATATTTTGCATCATATTTTTTTACTCTTTCAATTCTTTCCTTTAAAGCTGTATCTATATAATTTGCAGTTACTATTTTCTTTTTATCCATTTGAGCCCAAGTTGCAGCTTCACCAACAACTTGAGAAATATCTGTAAATCTAGTAGAAATTTTTTCTTTGTCACCAGAAATTTTAGAAGCATATTCTACCACTTTAGCAACAGCTGCTTTATCTAAATGAGGAAGCTCTTCTTGTTCACAAAAACCGTGTACAAATTGAGCAAGTTTATTCATATTTTCTTCATTTAAAGGAGCATCTTCAGCAAATTCTACTTTTACTTTAAACAATTTTCTAAAATCACTGTCCATTGCAAGTAAAGATTGGTAAATTGAATCATTTCCTACCATAATTACTTTAACATCTAGTGGAATAGGCTCTGGTTTTAAAGAAATCATAACCATTGAAGAACGTTGGTCTGCATTATTTTCAATAGAAAGTTGTTTTATACGAAGGGCTTTCTTTAAAGCTTCATAGCAGATTCCGTTAGCAAGCAAGTCTTTTGCTTGAAATATAATGTATCCGCCATTAGCAAGTTGAAGAAGACCTGGCTTTAACATTGTATAGTCTGTTTTTAGTGTTCCATAATAATTTTCATATTCCAATTTGCCAAAAATATTATGATAAGAATAATTAGAATCCATTATAACAGGAGCACCCTCTAAATTACTATTATCTACAAATAAATTTACGCGGTAATTAAGCCAAGGTTTTGGAGTTTCCTGTCTTGGGTTAACTTGTTGTTGAGCTTGTGCTTTAGAATCATCCT
>USFC01000032.1 GCA_900553865.1 uncultured Clostridium sp. | reverse complement strand
GGCACCCTTCCATTTAAAAAATGAACTCTTTCCACAAATTTCTCAATAATTTCTAACTCACTTACTCTCTAATACCGCTTTTTTTCAAATTAATATGTTTTTATTGTATTAATGTAATTCTAAACTAATAGGGACAGTCCCTATTAGTTTAGAAACTTTATGTAAAGGACAAACTTGACCCGTCCCCAAATGTCCTCTTGAAAGTAGTTATAATGTGTGATAAAATGACCCTATATAATAAAGAGGAAAAGAAAATGAGTTTAAGATTAATTTGTGGTAGAGCTGGAACTGGAAAAAGTGAATTTTGTTACGAAGAAATAAAAAATAATATTAATAATGGGAGCAAAATATATGTTATAACTCCCGAACAATATTCATTTACAGCAGAAAAAAAATTATTAGAAAAATTAGAACAAAAAAGTACTATAAAAGCAGAGGTACTTTCTTTTGCACGTATGGCTTATAGAGTTTTAGGAGAAGTTGGAGGAATTACTAAAAAAAATCTTTCTAAAGCAGGACGAGCTATGCTTATTTATGATGTGTTAGAAAATCAAAAAAACAACCTTACTTTTCTGGGTAAAACATCTCAAAATGTAGAATTAATCCAAACTCAATTAACTGAACTTAAAAAGCATACAGTATCTTTAGATATTTTAAAAAAGACAAATGAAGAGCTAGAAAATAGATATTTACAAGAAAAATTAAAAGACATTATTACAATATATGAAAAACAAGAAGAAAAATTAAAAGGTAAATATATAGAGGAAACAGATAGTCTAGACATTTTAGCCCAAAAGCTAGAAGAAAGTAATCTGTTTAAAAATGATATATTTTATATAGATGAATTTAGTGGATTTACAAAACAAGAATACAGAGTAATAGGCGAGCTACTAAAAGTTGCAAAACAAGTAAATGTAACGATTACTACAGACAATTTAGATATGCAAACAAACATGGAAAAAGACATTTTTCATCCAAATAAACAAACAGCAGATAAACTATTATTTATAGCAAGAGAAAATGAAATAGAATGTGAAAAAACAGTATTTTTAAATACACCATATAGATTTGAAAATAAAGAACTATTACATTTAGAACAAAATATTCAAGCAATACCATACCAAAATTATAATGGAGAAGTAAACAGTATATCAATATTTTTAGCAAAAAATCCATATTCAGAAATAGAAGAAGTAGCAAAGCAAATAATAAAATTGGTAAAACAAAATAATTATAGATACAAAGACATTATTGTAATGACAAAACAAGTAGAAATATATTCAAGTTTGTGTAAAGCGATATTTGCATCTTATAACATACCTCTTTTTATGGACGAGAAGAAGGAATTGAGCCAAAATGAGTTTGCAAAGTATATATTAGCTATCCTAGAAGTGTATTCAAGTAATTGGGCATATGAAGCGGTAATAGAGTATATAAAAACAGGTTTTACAGATATAGATGAAAACGAAATATATGAATTTGAAAACTATACAAAAAAATGGGGAATAAAAGGTTCAAAATGGTATAAAAATGAGTGGAATTTTGGAGAAGATACAGAAGATAAAAAGCAAATAGCCCAAAGAATGAGAATAATTAGAAATAAAGTAGTTGAACCTTTAGTTAAATTAAAAGAAAATTTAAGTCAAATAAAAACTGTAGAGCAAATGAATATTAGGCTATATGAGTTTTTAGAGCAAAATAATATTAGAGAAAAAATAGAATTAAAACAAAATAAATTAGAAGAAGAAGGAAAATTAGATTTAGCAAAAGAACAAGAATTAGCATGGAATGTGGTAATTTCTGTATTAGAAGAAATGGGAGAGTTATTTGAAAGTGAAAAAGTTTCATTTGAAAAATATAGAGAGTTGCTAAAAATGGGATTATCTCAAACAGGACTTGGAAGAATTCCGCAATCACAAGATCAAGTTATAGTAGGAGATTTAGACAGAACAAGAACACATGAAATAAAAGCAGTATTTATAGTTGGTGTAAATGATGGAGTATTTCCTACAATACAAAAACAAGAAGGCTTTTTAAATGACAAAGACAGAGACAATTTAAAAGAAAAGGGAATTGAACTTGCAAAAGGAACCATTGAAAATTTATATCAAGACAATTTAAACATATATAAAGCATTAACAATAGCGAAGGAAAAACTTTTCTTTTCTTACCCATCTTCAGATAGCGAAGGTACAGCATTAAGACCTTCTACATATATTACTAAATTAAAAAAAATATTTGTAAATTTAAAAGAAGATAGTGAGCTTGTAGAAAAAAAATTTACAATAGTAAATGAAAGCAATACTTTTGAAGAATTAATAGAAAAGATAAGACAAAATGGAGAGAAAAATTTGCCAGACTATTGGAAGGCAGTAGAAAAATACTTTGAAGAAAGTACTACTTGGAAGCAAAAATTAGCAAAAGCAAAAGAAGCATTAAACAACAAAAATAGTACTGAAAAAATAACAAAAGAAAATATAAATAAATTATATGGAAATACATTAGTAACAAGTATATCTAAACTAGAAAAATATAAATCTTGTCCATTTTCTTATTATTTAGAGTATGGCTTAAAATTAAAAAAGCCAGAAGAATATAAACTACAATCAATAGACACAGGAACATTCATGCATGAAGTAATAGATTCATTTTTCCATACAATAAGAGAAAAAGAATTAGACGTAAAAAGCTTAGAAGAAGAACAGATAAAAAGCATAATAGAGGAAATTATAGAGGAAAAATTAAGTTTTGCAAAATACTATATTTTTGGAAGTAGTGACAAATTTAAAATATTAACATTAAAATTAAAAAGAGTTATTTTCACATCTATGAAATACATTATAAATGAACTAAAAAATAGTGATTTTCAAGTATTTGCAAACGAGTTAGAGTTCAAAAAAGGAAAAGAATATAGTCCTATAACAATTCCATTAGAAGATGGAAAAAAAGTAGAGATAACAGGAAAGATAGATAGAGTAGATTTAGCCAAAAACGAAGATGGAAAATATCTTCGAATAATAGATTATAAATCTTCTGTAAAAAACATAGATTTAAACCAAGTAGTAGCAGGAGTACAAATACAGCTATTAACTTATTTAGATGCAGCATGTGAAATAGAAGATGTAATGCCAGCAGGGGTGCTATATTATAATTTAATAGACCCTATCTTAAAAGTAGATAAAAAGATAGATAAAGAGCAAATAGAAGAAGAACTAAAAAAACAATTTAAAATGAATGGATTTGTTTTAGCAGATATAAATATTGTTAAAATGATGGATAAGTCTTTAGAGGCAGGCTATTCTAAAGTCGTTCCAGTATATTTAGACAAAGAAGGAAATATAAATAAGTCAAGATCTAATACTATAACAAAAGAACAATTTGAAGACTTAAGAAAATACACTAAAGACATAATAAAACAAATTTCAAAGGAAATTTTAAGTGGAAATATAGAAATAAACCCATACTATCAAAAGAAAAATAAAAAAACACCATGCGATTATTGTGAATATAAACAAATTTGCAATTTTAAAGAAAATAATAATTGCTCTTATAGGTATATTGAAAATCTAAAAAAAGAGGAAATTTTAGAAAGTATTAGAGAGGAAAAAGAGGAATGATAGATTTATCAAATGATACAATGAAGCATGTAAAGAAGCGGAGATGTAGAATATCTACAATTTAGAAAATTGCTAGAATATAAAGATAAAATTACACATTGTTATACTTTAAAAGGAAATAACAATAATTATAAGGAAGTAATAGGAGATAACTATTCTTCCTTATATAAAGCACTAAATTTAAATGAAGACGGATTTACTAAAATAGAACATCAAGCACATAGTGATATAGTGGAAGGTGTAAAAGAAAAAGGAGAAATTCATACTAATATAGACGGATTAGTAACAGATAAAAGTGGGATTTCTTTATCACTTCGTTTTGCAGATTGCACACCAATTTTTTTATATGATAAAGTAAAAAATGTAATAGGAAATATACATTCAGGTTGGCGTGGAACAGTGCAAAAAATAGGACAAAAAGGTGTAGAAAAAATGATAGAAGAGTATGGCTCTAATCCAAAAGATATAATAGCATGTATAGGTCCAGCAATAGGAAAATGTCATTTTGAAGTAAGTGAAGATGTAAAGGAGATTTTTGAAGAAACATTTTCATATTTAGCAAGTCCAGAAAAATTTATACAAAAAGGAAAAAAAGAAGGAAAATATTTTATAGACACTAATTACATCAATGAAAAATTGCTAGAAGAAATAGGTTTAAAAAAAGAAAACATTGTGCAAAGCAACATTTGTACAGTATGTAATAAATATTATATACATTCATATAGAGCAGAAAAGGAACTATCTGGAAGAAACACCTCAATAATTGAATTAAAATAAATGGAAAAAATTTACAAAAAATATAGACAAAATGATTGACATAATATATAATATTTCTACCTTTTACATAAGGTAGAAAGGGGGTTTATTTCATGAATGGAATACAAAAGACAATTGCCTTATTTATTATATTATTAATACTAAAACAATTAGATAAATAAGGAAAAAACCTAGTGACCTTAACACTAGGTTTTTTTACTATTTCATGAATGACTTTTTTAGTAATTTTCATTACTAGAATTATATTAACATATCTTTTTAACAATGTCAATGAAACAATTGAAAAAACATAACAAATATGATAATATTAAACCTAGAAAAGAGGAAAAAATGAAAGAACAAAAATATATTATAAAAAATTGCAATACCTTTGAATTAAAAGACATTTTTGAATGTGGACAATGTTTTCGTTTTAATAAGCAAGAAGATGAAAGCTACACAGGAGTAGTAGGAAACAACGTAATAAACGTAAAAAAAGTAGATAATGAAGTTCATATAAAATCAGTAGGACAAGACGATTTAGAAGAATTAGTTGTAAATTATTTTGATTTAAATAGAAATTATGAACAAATAAAAGATAAGCTTTCTAAAATAGATGAAAATATGCAAAAAAGTATTTCTTATGGAAAAGGAATACGAATTCTAAATCAAGACTTATGGGAAACTATAATATCATTTATAATATCTGCAAACAATAATATTCCAAGAATAAAAGGCATAATAGACAGAATGTCAGAAAGATATGGAAAGAAAATTATATTTGAAGGAAAAGAGTATTATACTTTCCCAACAATAGATGAACTTTCAAAAGCAAGTGTAGAAGATTTAAGAGCACTAGGTTTAGGATTTAGAGATGTTAGAGTATATGAAACTACTAAAATAATAAAAAATAAAGAAGTAGATTTAGAACAATTAAAAAATGAGAAAGACTTTAACAAAGTAAGGAACACACTACTTACACTTCCAGGGGTAGGGCCAAAAGTAGCAGATTGCATATTACTATTTTCTACATTAAAAAGATGGGAAGCCTTCCCAATAGATGTATGGGTAAGAAGAGTTATGAATGAACTATACATTAAAAATCCAGATGAAACAAAAGTAAAAAAAGAAGAAATAGAAAAAATTGCTTATGAGAAATTTGGAAATTTAGCAGGAATAGCACAGCAATATTTGTTTTACTGGAAAAGAGAAGCATAAGGAAATTTGAAGTTTTTAGTGTAGATAAATGCTGAAAAAAATTATGCTTTTAGGAAAGGAATATGATAAAAAATGATAATACCAGAAAAACTAAAAAAAGGTGATACTATAGGTGTTGTTGCACCATCTAATCCAATAACTGAAGAAAGCCTAGAAGATATAAATAATTCAATTATGCTTATGGAAAGCTCAGGATTTAAAATAGAATTTGGAAAATATGTATTTGATAATTCATTAGGTTATGGAGCAAGTGCAACAAAAAAAGCAGAAGATATAAATAACATGTTTAAAAACAAAGAAATAAAAGCGATATTTTGTGCATCTGGTGGGGAAAATTCAAATTCTACATTTGAGTATTTAAATTATGAAGCAATAAAAAATAACCCTAAAATATTATGTGGGTTTAGTGATTCAACATCAATTACAAATATAATAACAAAAGAAACAGGACTTATTACATTTAATGGCCCAACATTTAAAGCATTGACATCATGGGATACAGAATATGGGTATAAGCAGGTAATAAAAAGATTTGTAGAAGGAAGTTTAGAGTTAGCAGAAGAAAATGAAGAATTTATAACAATAAAAGAGGGAACAGCAGAAGGAGAATTAATAGGCGGAAATTTGAATTTAACAACTAATATGGTATGTGGCAAATATAGTTTGAATTTTGAAGGCAAAATATTATTTATAGAGGAGCTAGCACTTGAAAGCAATCCCGCAGCGGTAAGTAAATATCTTTATAAAATGAAACAAAATAATGTTTTTAAACAAATAAAAGGGTTATGGATTGGAAATTATGAAGGAAAAGTCAGTCTGGAAAAAATAGTATTAGACGTTTTAGAAGATGAAGAAATAAATTTTCCAATTATAAAATCAAACAATTTTGGGCATATAGATAAAAAACAAGTCATACCAATTGGAACAAAAGCTAGAATAGATACAACAAAAGATATAAAAATAGAATTATTAGAAAAATGTGTTAAATAAGGAGCAAAAATGTACGATAATTGGGAAGAATTAGAACAATCAATAGTCAATTGTAATAAATGTAAATTATGCACAAATAGAACTAACATAGTATTTGGAGTAGGCAATAAAGAAGCGAATATAATGATGATAGGCGAAGGACCAGGGGCAGACGAAGATAAACAAGGAGAGCCATTTGTAGGAAAAGCAGGTCAACTTATGAACAAAGCATTAGCAGGACTAGGAATAAAAAGAGAAGAACTATATATTGCCAACATAGTAAAATGTAGACCACCATCAAATAGAGTTCCAGAGCAAGATGAAGCAGAAGCATGCTTAAATTATTTACGAAATCAAGTAATATTAGTAAAGCCTAAAATTATAGTATTATTAGGCTCAACAGCTTTAAAAAATATTTTAGGGAAAGAACATTCAATAACAGCAATGCGCGGAAAATGGATAGAGCAAAAAGGAATATATTATATGCCAACATGGCATCCAGCAGCACTTTTAAGAGATGAGAACAAAAAAATAGAATTTTGGAACGACTTAAAAGAAGTTATGAACAAAAGGGACGGTCTTTTTCGTTCCGATTTCGGAACACTAGGGACACTCCTTCAAATTTAGATAAGAGATTAAATAAGAAACAAAAAGCAGAAGTCTGAGGTTGGGAATCGGATGTCGGAAGTTAGAAGTCAGAAAACAGAGGGCAGAGGTCGGATGTCGGAAGTTTGAAGGAGAAGAAAGAATCTCTGCTTGGAGATGTAAGAACTTGAGAGGAGATATAGGAATGAGTAAAACAAAAGAAAATATAGAAAAGATGAAACGTGAAAGCCTTGCGGCTGTATATATACAAGTAGTTTAAAAAATAAAGGAATAACACTAGTACCACTAGTTGTAACGATTTTATTCTCTTATGACGAAAAATTAAAATGTAGTAATAACAAGGGTTTCCTCCTACAAACAATTTAGTAATTTATAAATTTTCGCATATTTAAAAGATGAATTGTAAAAAATAATAATACAATGTCATCTTTTTTTGAATTTATAATGAAAAAATTGAAAATAAATGCTATAATAACTTCAATATAGTTAAATAAAGTGTGCAGACATCATCTGCATAATTAGAAAGAGGAAGATATGAACGAATTAGAAAATGTAGATAATATCAATATTTATATAACAGAATAGTGACTTTGATAGAAAATGCGAAAAGAAATGTAGCAACTAAAGTAAATGATGAAATGACCTTATTATACTGGAATATAGGAAAAGATATAACAGATAATATTTTAAATAATCAAAAGGCAGAATATGGAAAATCTGTAATAAAAAAGTTAAGTCAAAAACTAACTATTGAATATGGTAGAGGATATAGTAGAGCAAATTTATTTAGAATGTTAAAGTTTTATGAATATTTTACTGATTTTGAAAAATTCTCGACACTGTCGAGAAAATTAAGTTGGTCACATTTCGTTGAACTTTTACAAGTACAAGATAAAATAAAAAGAGAATTTTATGCAACAATGTGTGCAAATGAATATTGGTCAGTAAGAACATTAAGAGAAAGAATAGGGTCAGCATTATTTGAGCGAACAGCAATATCTAAAAAGCCAGAAGAAACAATAATAAATGATTTGCAATTGTTAAGCAGTGAAAATAAGATGACTACAAATTTATTTTTTAGAGATCCATACATATTAGACTTTTTGGATTTAAAAGATACTTATAGCGAAAAAGATTTAGAAAATGCAATTATAAGTGAATTAGAAAAGTTTATTTTAGAAATGGGAAATGATTTTGCTTTTCTAGCTAGACAAAAGAGAATTACAATAGATGGAGAAGATTATTATATAGATTTATTATTCTATCATAGAAAAATGAAAAGATTGGTAGTTATAGAATTAAAACTAGATAAATTTAGACCAGAACATAAGGGACAAGTTGAATTATATTTAAAATGGTTAGATAAGTATGAAAGAGCAGAAGGAGAAGAATCGCCAATTGCAATTATACTATGTGCAACAAAGAGTGATATGATGGCACAATTATTAGAATTAGATAATAGTGGAATACATGTCGCACAATATTTAACTGAATATGTTCCAAAAGAAATAATAGAAAAGAAATTTTTAGATAGTATAGAAAAGGCAAAAATACAATTAGAGCAAAGAAAAAATTTAAAAGATAAAGAAGAATGAAAAATCTCGACACTGTCGAGAAAATTATAAAATTGTTTTGAATTTAGAGAATAAGTTCAAAGCAATTTTTTTATGGAAATTTTTTGTCTACAATTAAAAAAATATAAAATTATATTAAAAGCAATTTAAAATGGCTAAAAATTAAAATAAAGCGAATAAACGAAAGAAGGTGAGGGAATGTCTAACTTAAATTTAAAAGGTATATGGATACCAATAGAAATATTAACAGATGAAAAATTAAGTGATAAAGAAAAAATCATATATTCAATAATTTTATATTTAAGCAAAGAAAATAACTATTGCTATTTAACAAACAAAACCATAAGTGAGTTATTAAATATATCAATACCCCAAGTATCAAAATTAGTAAATTCATTAAAAGACAAAAAGTATATTGATATTGAGTTAATCTATAAAGAAAATAGTAAACAAGTAGAAATGAGAAAATTAATACCAACAAGCAAAAACAAAGATACCTATTTAACAAAAGTTAAATACCCTCTCCAACAAAACTTTAATCCCCCTATTGAAGAAAAGTTTAAGGATAATAAATATAATAATAAAAATATAAATAAATGTAATAGCACAAGACAAGATTATAAAAAGTCAAGAGCTAATTTTGAACAAAGAGATTATACAAACTATGACTTTACTAAACTATATGCAAATGCAGATATGCTAGTATAAGCTATGACATTTGCATACAACCTAAAAAATATATTTATATTTTTTAGGCAAAGGGGTGTGGGGAAAAATAAATTTTTCCCTGACACACATAACACTTTTAGCAATAGCGTTAAAAAAGTGTTGTAGTGTGTTACAATACCCAGCTAAAAAGAAGAAAAATTTTATTGGTTTATGGTATTTGATCCAGAACCAAGCAAGGAGGTTATGTTAAAATGAGTTATGCAATAATAAGAAACACAAAATACAAAAGAGAAAACCTAAAAGGAATATTTAGACACAATGAAAGAAAAAATAAGAATTATTCAAATGATAATATCGATAAAGAAAGGTCATATTTGAATTATTCAATAAAACAACCAAGATATAGTTACGAAAAAGAATTTGATAAAATAAGAGAAGAATTTAACTTAAAAGGGCAAATAAAAACAGTAAGTAATATTGCTTGTGAATATATAATTACTTCGGATAGACAATTTTTTGAAACAATAGGCGAAGAAGAAACAAAAAGATATTTTGAAACTGCATATCAATTTGTAACTGAATATAATAATTTAGGTGAACAATATATAATGTCTGCAAAAGTGCATATGGACGAGAAAACTCCACATATGCACTTAATTTTTTTGCCTGTTGTTCACACGAAAAATAAAAAAGGAGATGATATTGATAAACTAGCTTGTAGTGAATTTTGGAAGGCAAAAGATAGTTATAGACAATTACAAGATGCTTTTTATAATTATATGACATCACACAATTTTGAATTAGAAAGAGGTGTTCCAAAAGAAGAATCAGGAAGAGTTCATATTGATTTAAGTGAATATAAAGAATTAACTAATTTTGATGAAGCAAAAAAGAAATTACAGAATATGAAATTAGAATTGCCAAATGTTCCAGATATTGCTGATATTAATATAAATAGATTATCAAAAAAGAGAGATGAAAAGATACTCAAAGAAATAATTAAACCTAAAGATAACTTAATAAATGAGTTGTATCAAGATAAATTGATATTGCAACAAGAATTATTAAGAAAATCAAAAATGTTTGAAAAAGCAGAAAAATACCAAAAGGAAAGGGATAATATAATGGCTGATAATGAAGCTCTACACAATCAGGTGGAAAAAATAAAAAGTGAATATAAGCAAAAGAAATTTGATATCGAATGGAAATATAAAAGTAAAATTAAAGGTTTAGAAAAAGAAAACAGTAGATTAAATAAAATAATAGATAAATTCTATGAAACTATTGATAAATTTATACATTGGATTTGCAAAAAGTTTGATATGGGGCAGAAGATAATTTGATTAGAGATTTTCAAAAAGAAACAAATACTTTTTTATATGCAGAAAAACAAATACAAAAAGAAGAAAAAGAAAACGAGATAGAAAGAGAGCTATAAGAAAAAATGAATGTGTTTGCTTTTGATAAAAATTATGTAAATTTGACTTTTAATGTAAAATTATGTATAATATGTATCTACAAAGCTTTTTAGCTTATATATATTCCCATATACAATCTAGTGTAATTGCTAGTGTAATATAAATTTATAAATTGTATTAAGGAGGGAATGTGATATAAAGAAACAGTAGTACATTGAAAAGTAATTATCATTAACAATGCTTAGAAAGGAGCAAATACTATGAAAAAGAATATTAACAGAAAGACTGGAGATGTAGTACCTGTAGAACGGAATTTATACTTTTGGGTTGAAAAGCCATTTGTAAGGTCTGATACTACAGGAGAAGAGGAAGATTACAGCTTTTATAAAGTGGGTGATCCAATTGTAATTGAAGCCAGAAGTTTAGAAAGATATGTTTCATCATTTACAGATTTTTTAAACAATAATTGCAGAAAAGCAACTGTTGATGAAATGAGTGCTATCTATGAGGATTTATACAGCAATGCCCGTGTAGGTGATGTATATGATGATGGTTCTTATCAAATAAGGCGGTTTTTTATTGTTGAATCTCATTTTGATGAACTTTGGAAAAAATTTGATTTCAAAAATGAAAACTGTTTATGGTATACAAATATGGAGTTACAGGATCTTATTATTAATCTGTGCGAATATGAGCATGTTGATATAGATGTTTGTATAGGTTATTATAAAGAAAAGCTATTTTTGTTTACTAACTTCGATGATAAAGATAATGAGAGCCTTCTTAAAATTTGTAGGCGAGCAACTTCAGAAGAATCAGCAGAGCTCAGTGCTTATGTGAAAGAAATGCAAGATGGATATCATAAGAAGTTTGAAGATGAGCGACGTAAGAAAGAAGAAGCAAAGGCAAAAATATATGAAGCCAATAAGAACAACCCTGAATACTTTCCAGGAGTTCGTGGTAACTATAAACAAGTTCTTTTAGAAGAAGGCAAGAAAGTAATTCCTGAAAAGGAATATTCTTTAGCTCAAATTAAGAGTTTCTATCATTCTTTGTTGAGCTTTGCTGGATTAAGTGATGAGGTAAAAAGTAGCATAATTTTCTATGGTGGTACTATTCCTTATATCCTTTGTAATGAAAGTGGAAATATACGGAAATTTGGAGACGTGGATATCTTCATGCCAGTAAGTATGATGCAAAGATTCCGCTATGAATTAAGGCATGAACTTGATTACATCTACGATTCAATAGAACTCACTAGGCGTATCGGACTCACAGCCAAAGGGTTTCGTGTAAAATCACCTCTTCTGTGGTGGGATGAAGAAAGTGAGAGCTATGAGCAATTTGAAAGAAGAAGAGGTTTGGCAGAGATGGAAGCAGAGAAAAATGCTATTTATCAAGATTATGGCTTTAAAGCTATACTTTTTGGCATTAACATTTCTGTTTTTCCATTGTATGATTGGACTTTTGAGGATGGCAACATTGGAGTTTGTGCAAAGAGCTTTAGAATCAGCAAGGAAAAAGGAGATTGGAATTTCTTACTTAACACGATAGTTTCCAAAGGAATTACAATTAATGACTTCTACAATGAAGTATGTATTCTTGGGCATAATGTAAGAGTTACAAAAACGGAGTATACAATTGCATCTAAAAGAAATGCTGTTAAGTTTGGATATGTTCTTCGCAAGGATACTGATGAGGCTGATTTAAGATATATTGATACTCACAGTAGTGAACTTGGTATTGATGAAAGTCAAGTGGAATTGTTTATGGAAAATATTCCAGATTATGGCGTTTCTCATGTGTATAGAATTACAAGATCAGGTGATGCAAATGAGATGAGCTCAGAGGCATATAAGCATATTGTAACAAGAAATGATAAACCATCGTAATAATGTATTAATGTTGAATTTGCAGAATAGGTGAGGGAATTTTCCCTCACCTATTTTAAAATAATTCTTAAGTACTTGTTAAATTATTTATTCTTTAAAATCCACTCATGTACCTCATTTTCAGTAAGTTTGCCTTTTTTCATAAGATTAATTTTTTCTTTAGCTTGTTTTTTCCAAGTTTCAAAATCTTTAGAAAGTTCTTTATTTTCCTTATTTTTTCTAACTTGCATAAATTTTTGTTGATAGGTTCTTCTATATTCACCCATAGCCTTATTTTGCTTTAACCTTTCTGTGTAAGATTGAAAAGCACCTAAATCTCTACAAGTTTTTGAGTTTTCTTTAGGATAGTCGCAATAAATTTCATCTACTTTTGAAGTCGGAATAAAGTACATTCCACAATTTTGACATTTTTTAATTGGATAGTTAGGTGTTTTGGATAGTTCATCAAGGATAGCATAACAAACACTTGATAAATCATTACTTTTATGAGTATCACTCATTGAAAGAAACATATTTTTAGTATGTAAGGATTCTAGTATGTCATATTCATTTTTATTACTAAATTCTTGATATTTCTTTGAATAACTATCTCTCATAATAAAGTCATTTTTATAGTATGTATGTAATTTACCCATTCTTTTTATTAAATAAACTGCATATCGTTCAGTATATGTATATTTTTCTAATTCATTATTATTATTTAAGTTATAGATATAGGTAACAGCTTTTATTAATTCTTGTTGTAAATCAATTAAGTTTTCCTGTAAATCTTCAAATATTTTAGCAGTTGCCTTTAGATAATTTTCATTACTGCCATAATTACTACTTAATTCAAATTTATAATCCTTATCTAAATCTTTTAATATTTCAAAGCCATAAGAATAAAAGAAAGTTTTATTAGCCATTTCATAGTTAGATAAGTCTGCATTTAAAAATCTTAATAACATTAGTCCAAATTTTTCGTGAAATGGAAAATATAAAGAGGCAGGGTGCTTTAAGCCATTATCTGTTTTTTCAGTTTCTTTATAATAGACATCTCTTAATTTATTTTCAGTATTTAAATGAAAATCAGCTTTATAAAAATATAAAGGTGTAGCATAATATTCTTTTTTTGTTTCAGTATTAAACCAAAAGTAGAAATCGCTAAAAAAGGTTACTTCTGGTAGTTCCATACGAATTTATCTCCCTTCTAAAAATCAAAATTTATTAAAAATGATAAACAATTTAACAAAAATAATAAATTGTTATTGACATTCTATATTTATTATACTATTATACTAATATAATTACAATACTTTTTTTAAAACTAATTGCTAAAAACTGTAAAATAAAAATTCACTAGATTTTGAGAAAAGTTTGTAATGACAATATGTTTAAGATTTTAAACAGACTATTAACAACACAGTAAAGTAATTTAAATTGTATATTTTTGTTTTAATTTGTAGGTGTTAAATTGTAGTTTGTCGGAATAGAGAATCTAAAAAGGAAAGAGGGTGAGAAAAATAAAACACAAGTTAGATAGCAGAGGTACAAAAGAGAAAATAATTGAATTATTTTTTACAAAACATTTAAAAACAGTTGATATAGCAAAGAAATTAAAAGTCGGTATGCCATATATAACAAAGATAATTCAAAAAGATTCAAGATATATTCGAGAAAAAGAAACAAGAAGGCAAAAAAACAAAGAAAAGAATAAAACTCAAAAACGAATATATGCACAAAACAGAAGAAAAAAGGAAAAAGAGGAAAAACAAGAATATCAAAAATTATTAATACAGATAAATAGAGATAATGAATATTTATCCACTAAAAAGAAAGAAAATGATTTACAATTTATAAACTGCAATAGGAGTGCTTATGATTATGACAAAAACAGTAGTGATTTAGTATTGAAAGCTAATATAAATGCTGGATATGCAGTTCCTAAAAGAGTTAGCAATATTGTAAATCCAAATATGATAAAGAGTAATAAAATATATGTTTAAATGGTATGCTTTGAAATAATCAAGGTGTATTTTTTTACTCTAATTTAGAAAGAAGGATTAAAGAATGATTTTATTAATCAAGAATTTTGGAAAATATGTTGAATAGCAATAGGTTAATAAACAAAAGTAACTGAATTAATAACCATAAATAGATATTCAAAGGAAAGGAATAGGTATTTAGATGAAACAAGAATATAAAATAAAAGAAGTATTTGATGAAAAGTCAAAACAATTAGAAGAAAAATTGAAAGATATATTTATAAGTTTTTTAATTGAAAAAATAAATAAATAGTTAAAAAGGCTAGTTTATATATGTTTTTGCATATATGAACTAGCCTAAATTTGTAAATATGCCATCATAAAAAAGAAAAGAAGTATTGACACTGGTGTGAACGAATGCTAAAATTAATTTGCAAATAAGTTACTTGAAAGTAATGCAAAAGTAACTTATAAAATGTGAATAAAACTTATGAAAAAAGGAAAAAATAGAACTAAGAAAGTCAGATGTCAGAAAGACGATTGATGTAGGAACTTGAGAGGGGCATATAGTAATGAAAAAAACAAAAGAAAATATAGAAAAAATGAAACGTGAAAGCCTTGAGGCTGTACACACACACACACACACACACACACACACACAAGTAGTTTTAGTGAAATAATAAAATATTTTAGAAAGAGAAAAAAGTCAATAATAAATGAAGGTTCAAAAGAGCAATTACCACTAAATAAAAGAGGGCAAGCAGCTATAACTTTAGTAGCATTAGTGGTCACAATTGTTGTTTTAATTTTGCTTGCAGGAGTAAGCATAAATTTAGTAATAGGAAATAATGGAATAATGCAAAAAGCAAAAGAAGCAAAGGAAAGCATGGAACAAGCAGCAAAAGAAGAACAAGAAGGCTTAAGTGCATTAGAGGAAAGATTAAATAGCCTAAATACGGCGAATGCACCAGTGCTATTAACAGGAATGACACCAATAAAATTTACAACGCCAACAGATACCAAAATGGGAGAAACTGTAGAAACCACAGCAGATGATGCAGACTGGTATTCATATGGAGTAAAAG
>USFC01000031.1 GCA_900553865.1 uncultured Clostridium sp. | reverse complement strand
ATGAGCAATTAGATTTAAATAAAATAGAAGATTATATAGAAGATAATACATCAAATAAAAGTAAAATAGAAAAGCTTAGAGATTCAGGAAAATATTTTGAAAGTCCAACAACTATAAAAGATGAAAACGAAAATGAAATTAAAGTTCCAAAAGGGTTTAAAATAGCTCAAGACAGTGGACTAAATGTAACAGAAGGAATAGTAATAGAGGATAACGATATAATTGAAGGAATAGGAAATAATAGAGGAAATCAATATGTGTGGATTCCAGTTGGAAATGGAATAAAGAAAAACAATGGAACAACAGTTAATATAACACTTGGAAGATATGCATTTGCAGATGGAACAAGTGATAAAGATACAAAAGGAAATGTTTTAGTAAAAGGAACTCCAATATTAAAGCAAGATGCAGTAAATTATGCACAAGAGGTTGCAATAAACACATATTATAAAGAAGTATCAATATCAAGAACTGGTGTTGCAAGTAGTGGTACAGATGGGTTAAATACAACAGCCTTAAATTTAAAAGGTTTTGTAGATAGTGTAAAAGCAAATGGAGGATATTATATAGCACGTTATGAAGCAAGCTATGGAACAGATGGAAAGGCAAATTCAAAAGTTTCAAATACTGTATCAGAATCAACACCAAATAAAGAAGGACAATTATGGAATAATATAACACAAATAAATGCAGCAACAGCAAGTAGAAATTTATATAATACAGTAAATTCAGATTTAATAAATAGTTATGCATGGGATACAGCAATAGTTTATATTCAAAATTTCTCAGGAGATACAGATTACTCAAAACAAAATTCATCAAATACAAGTTTAGAAAATACTGGAGTAAATAGTGATGAAAAATGTAAAATAAATGATATGGCATCAAATACAAGAGAATGGACTACAGAGTACTGTACTTACACTGGTAGCAGTGATGCTTACCCTTGTACTACTAGAGGAGGCTATTACTTCCTTAGCAGTCATTACACGGACAACAGGAACTTCGACTATGCTACGAGCAGCTACGACACCGTTTCTTTCAGGAGTGCACTTTATATGTAACCTGAAATCAGAGGTCAGAAGTCGAAAATAGGGAAAAATAGGTCTGATTTCAGATGTCCGAAGCTGAAAAATAATAATATACAGTAAATAGGGTGGATTTAGCAGGTCTGCTCTATTTTTTGCTTTCTGTACTAAATTCTATATTTTGAATTATTATCATCCATTTCCAAACCTCAGAGTTCTGAACTCTGATTTCCGACTTCTGACTGCAGACCTCACTATAGACCTCAGGATAAAATACTCTAAACAAACTAGTTCAAAAATGCTTATTGTTATGTAAAGGACAAAAGTGACCCGTCCCCAAATGTCCTTGGCGAAAAAAGCTGAAGAAATAGCATATAATAAAATAATTTACAGATAAAGTAAAATTTCTTTTTGATTTTAATGAAATTAGAGAAAATTAATGATATAATGCTCTTGATGGTAACATTATTTAATTTGGCAGACGATGTCTGCCAAATTAGAAAGAAGGTAAAAAATGGAAAATGAAATAGATGTAAGTAAATATAAAAAAATTTTTGAAAACATTAGGCAAGAAATATTAAAATCGCAATATAAAGCAATGCAAGTAGTAAATAAAGAATTAATATTTATGTATTGGCATATTGGAAAAATTATAGTAGATAACAGCAAATGGGGAAATAAATTTATTGATAGTTTATCCATAGATTTAAAATTAGAGTTTCCAGAAGTTACTGGTTTTTCTGTAAGAAATCTAAAATACATGAAAAAAATGGCAGAAGAATATCCAGACTTTGAATTTGTGCAACAGGTTGTTGCACAAATCCCGTGGGGACATAATATCATTTTGATAGATAAAGTAAAAAATATAGAAGAAAGAAAATGGTATATAAAGCAAAGTATTATAAATGGTTGGTCTAGAAGTTTATTAACAATGCAAATAGAAAGCAGATTATATGAAAGACAAGTAATTGCCGAAAAAGTAACAAACTTTCCTACAACTTTGCCAGATACTCAAAGTGATTTAGCAATACAAACAATGAAAGATCCATATCTTTTTGATTTTATTTCACTAAAAGGAAAAGTAAAAGAAATAGAAATTGAAAGGGCAATGATAGACAGAATAAAAGATGTTCTTATTGAATTGGGAAAAGGATTTGCGTTTGTAGGAGAACAATATAAAATAACTGTAAGTGAGAAGGACTATTTTATTGACTTATTATTTTATCATTTAAAATTAAAATGTTATGTTGTTGTTGAATTAAAAGCAAGAGAATTTGAGCCTACAGATGCAGGACAACTTAATTTTTATTTATCAGCGATAGATGATTTGGTAAAAGATGAAACAGATAAGGCAACTATAGGATTATTACTGTGCAAAAATAAAGATAATTTTACAGCAGAATATGCATTAAGGAATATAAGTAGTCCAATTGGAGTTAGTGAGTATAAATTACTAGAAGATATGCCAGAATATTTACAATCACAATTACCAAAAGCAGAAGATATTGAATTGCATATTAAAGATATTGAAGAAATAGAAAAACAGCAAGATAATGAGGAGTAATACATTGATAAGAAAATGTCGGTTATGTATTTCAGGTGTGCACTTTATATGTAAACTGGAATCAGAGTTCTGCCATTTGATTTCCGACTGCAGACATCTAACTGCAGACCTCACTGTAGACCTCAGGATAAAATACTCTAACCAAAATAGCTCCAAAATACTTATTGTTTTGTAAAGGACAAAAGTGACCCGTCCCCAAATGTCCTTTCTTCGACCTCTGACTAAAATAGCTTAGCTAAAATTTAAGAATAAAATATGGACAAGTGCATATATATTAGTATGAAATTTTAATGAACGATAGGAGAGTGTTTTTTATGTGGCATACTAATGAAATAGAAGAAATTGAGAAAAACTTTAGGACAAACAAAATTTATGGACTTAAAACAGAAGAAGCTAAAAAAAGACTGGAACATTTTGGAGAAAATAAGCTAGCAAATAAGAAAAAGGAAAATATTTTTATAAAATTTATAAAACAATTTAATGATTTTATGATAATTATATTAATTATAGCTTCTATAATTTCAGCAATAATTACCAAAATGAATGACGAAAATGATTACATAGATTCTATTATAATTATTGCTATTGTAGTATTTAATGCAATAATGGGATTAATTCAAGAAGCAAAGGCTGAAAAATCTTTAGAAGCATTAAAAAATATGACTGCACCTGTTGCAAAAGTAAGAAGAAATGGAAAAATAGAAACTATTTCAGCAAATGAGGTTGTTCCAGGAGATGTAATTTTATTAGAGGCAGGAAATTATGTGCCAGCAGACGCAAGACTTATTTCATGCTCAAATTTAAAAGTAGAAGAATCTAGCTTGACTGGTGAAACACTTCCAGTCTTAAAAGATGCAAATGTTATTTTAAACAAAGAGCAAACACTAGGGGATATGGTTAATATGGTGTTTTCTTCGACCATAGTAGTAAATGGACATGGAGAAGCAATAGTTACAGAAACTGGAATGAATACTAAAGTTGGTAAAATAGCAGGAATGATTATAACAAATGAAGCACCGCAAACACCTATACAAAAAAAGTTGGCAGGAGTGGGAAAATCATTAGGAATAGGTTGTTTAGTAATTTGCCTATTTATTTTTATAATAGGAATATTTAAGAAAATACCAACAATGGAAATGTTTATGACTTCAGTAGGACTGGCTGTTGCAGCAATTCCAGAGGGGCTTCCAGCAGTCGTTACAATAATGCTTTCAATAGGTGTTACAAAAATGGCAAGAAAAAATGCAATAATTAGAAAGCTGCCAGCAGTAGAAACGCTAGGAAGTAGTAGTGTTATATGCTCAGATAAAACGGGAACATTAACACAAAATAAAATGCAGGTTGTGGAGCATTATACTTTAGGAGCAGCTAAAAGAGAACTAAAAACATTTGCATGTATGTGTACAGATACTCAAATAAGTTACGAAAATAGTAAGAAAAAAGCAGTAGGAGAGCCAACAGAGGTAGCTTTAGTAGAGGACGCCCTAAAAGATAATATAGATAAATTTGAAATGTACAAAATGAATAAAAGAGTTGCAGATATTCCTTTTGAATCTAGTAGAAAAATGATGTCTACAATTCATAAAAATAATAATTCGTATATGGTTATTACAAAAGGCGCGCCAGACATTATTTTAGAAAAATGTTTGTATTATAAAAAAGAAAATACCATAGTTCCTATGGATAGTAGTGTAAGAAGAAATATAGAAGAAGCAAACAATAAAATGGCTGAAAAAGCATTAAGAGTAATAGCAATTTGTTATAAGGAAATAGAAAAAGTGCCTACAAATATAGAAAGCAAAGAAATAGAAAACAATTTAATTTTTGTGGGGCTAATAGGAATGATAGACCCGCCAAGGGAAGGTGTAAAGGAAGCTGTTGCAACATGTAGGAGAGCAGGAATAAAAACGGTTATGATAACAGGCGACCATATAACAACTGCAAAAGCAATAGCAAAAGAACTTGGAATACTAAAAATAAGAGATAAGGCTATAACAGGGGCAGAATTGGATAAAATAAGTCAAAAAGAACTAGAAAGAGATATTATGAATTATTCGGTTTTTGCAAGAGTATCACCAGAGCATAAAGTCAGAATAGTAAAGGCATTTCAAAGTACAGGAGCAGTTGTCGCAATGACGGGCGATGGGGTAAATGATGCACCAGCACTAAAAAATGCAGATATTGGTGTAGCAATGGGAAAAAATGGTACAGATGTTGCTAAAAATGCAGCAGATATGGTCTTAGCAGATGACAATTTTGTAACTATAGTAGAGGCAGTAAAACAAGGAAGAAATATTTTTGATAATATAAGAAAAGCAATACATTTCCTAATTTCTACTAACATAGGTGAGATAGTAACTATCTTTATGGGAATTGTGTTAGGATTAAAATCACCACTTCTTGCAATACAATTACTTTGGATAAATTTAGTAACAGATTCTTTTCCAGCAATTGCACTTGGGTTAGAAAAGCCAGAACCAAGCATAATGAGCAGAAAACCAGTAGATTCAAACAAAGCACTATTTGCAGATGGTATGTGGGGAAAGATATTTGTAGAAGGTATAATGTTAGGAATGCTTACATTATTTGCTTTTAGCATAGGAAATAATTTGTATGGCTTAGAAGTAGGAAGAACCATGGCATTTGTGTCACTTGGAATGTTAGAACTTGTACATAGCTTTAATATAAAAACAGAAGAATCAATATTTAAAACAGGAATTTTAGAAAATAAATACCTTGCAGGAGCATTTGTTTTAGGCTTAATTATGCAAATAGCAGTAGTAATTATTCCTCCAGTAGCAGAAATATTTAAATTAGTTCCATTAAATAAAACACAATGGATGTACACAGCATTAATATCTATAATGCCAATAGTTATAATGGAAATACAAAAGAAATTTAATGAATTTAAATTTGGAAAAGTAATATATAAAAGTGAAGAAAAAACAATACAAAGGGTGAAAATATAAGAATAGAAAAATGAAATATGAAGTAAAACAAAGAAAATAGAAGTAAAATAAAGATAAAGTGGTAGTAAAATGCAATAATAGAAAAATATACCAACAAAAATAAATAAAATTTAGTTGAACTGGAATACTTTGTTTGCAAATGTTTAGAATATGTAGTATAATAGTTATTGTCGCACATAGCGAGAAGGAGAGTGAATTTATATTTTAAACATTAAATTAAAGAATTATACAAAAAGTATAGTAAAACTAATAAGCATAATTACAGTAGCATTTTTTTTAATTCTTGCATTTATATTATTTAAATATAAACCAGCATATAAAGTCTCAATTTTGGGCGAGGACGTTGGATATATATCAAATAAAAATGAATTTGAACAATTGGTAAATAGCGAAATATTAAATACTCAGGAAGAAAATATTGCCTATGTAGATATAGAAGCTTTACCAGAATACAAGCTTGTACTTTTAGATAACAAACAAGAAACTTCAGAAGAAGAAATATTTAATAAAGTACAAGACATGGCAGTTATAACTTACAAAATGTATGAAATAACCTTAGAAAAAGGAAGTACAACATATGTTTCTTCTAAGCAAGAAGCGGAAGAAATAGTAAATAGCATAAAAGCGAATCAAGAAGATGCCGAAATAACAATGCAAGAAATTTACACAAATGATTTAAGTGAGATAGAAGGCAAAGTGGAAGTTGCATCAAGTGTACAAACAAAATTACAAGCAGAGTATGAAGAAATAGAATCTTCAACATTTAATGGAGTATATTTTTCAGTAAAGCCAGTAACGGGAAATATAACATCACGTTTTGGAGCAATAGAAAGCATACGTGACCATGCACACAAAGGAATGGATATAGCTGCACCAAATGGTACACCAATAAAAGCAGCAGCAGAAGGAACAATAAAATATGCAGGTTGGATGGGTGGATATGGTAACTTAGTTATCATTTCACACGGCAATGGTGTAGAAACATATTATGGTCATTGCAGTAAAATATATGTAAAAAAAGGCCAAGAAGTTACAGCAGGAGATACTATAGCAGCAGTAGGGTCTACAGGATATTCAACTGGAAACCATTTACACTTTGAAATACGTAAAGACGGCACACAAGTAAATCCACAAAAATATGTATATAAATAATATAAGACGCAAAAGGAGTATATCTTTTTGCGTTATTTTTAGGAGTTTTCTTATAATAAAAAGCAGCAATTCTATTGACTAACAAAAACACAATTGCTAAAATATAATAAGGAAAACATAAAAACGGGGAAAGAAAAATGTTTGATATAGAAGCAGAATTAAAGAAATTGCCACATAAACCAGGAGTATATATTATGCATGATAAAAATGACAACGTAATATATGTAGGGAAAGCAATTTCTTTAAAAAATAGAGTAACTCAATATTTTAGAAAAACAAGAAAAACTAAGCGTATTCAAAATATGGTTTCACTAATTGACCACTTTGAGTATATAGTAGTGGACAATGAGGCAGAAGCTCTTATTTTAGAGTGCAATTTAATAAAAAAGAATAAGCCTAAATTTAATGTGCTATTAAAAGATGACAAAACATATCCATATATAAAAATAAATGTAAAAGATGATTTTCCAAACATATATATTACGAGGAAAATATTAAATGATGGGGCAAAATATTTCGGACCATATGCTTCAAGTGGTGCAGCAAAAGAAATGATAGATTTTATAAAAGAAAAATTTAAAATAAGGCAATGTAAAAGCTTTAAATATAAAGATAGACCATGCTTAAATTATCATATAAAAAAGTGTTTAGGTCCATGTATGGGATATATTTCAAAGGAAGAATATCATAAACAAATAGAAGAAATTATTAATTTATTAGAAGGAAAAACAGAAAAAACTTTGAAACAGTTAAAAGAGCAAATGCAAGAAGCTTCAAATAAAATGGAATTTGAGAAAGCAGCATATATAAGAGATAAAATATTAGCAATAGAAAAAATTTCAGAAAAACAAAAAGTTTCAAATATAACTGAAAATGATATAGATGTAATTGGGTTAGCAAGAAATTCAATAGAAGTATGTATAGAAATATTTTTTGTAAGAAAAAGCAAAATGGTAGGAAGAGAAAATTTTTTCTTAGAGGACATGCAAGATGAAAGCGACAGGCAAATATTGACAGAATTTGTAAAACAATATTATGTAGGAAGAGAAATTTTACCAAATAAAATAATGTTAAAAGAAGAAATAGAAGAAAAAGAACTAATAGAGGAGTGGCTTACAAAAGAGGCAGGAAGAAAAGTAGAAATAAAAACTCCACAAAAAGGTGAAAAATTGCGTTTGGTAGAAATGGCAGAAAGAAATGCTTTAATTACTTTGGAAAATAAAAATAGAGAAAAATATAATGTTTTAGCAGAATTAAAAGAAGTTTTAAAAATGGACAAATTGCCAAGAAGAATAGAATGTTTTGATATATCTAACCTTTCTGGAACAAATATGGTAGCTGGAATGTGTGTAATGCAAGATGGAAAAATAAATAAAAGCCTTTCAAGAATATTCAAAATAAAAGAAGTAATTGGGCAAGATGATGTTGCTTGTATGAAAGAGGTAATAACCAGAAGACTAAAACATTCATTAGAAAAAGAAGATGGAAGTTTCGGAAGATTGCCAGATGTTATTTTTGCAGATGGAGGAATTACACAAATAAGAGCTACGAAAGAGGCTATAAATGCAGTAATATCAACAGAAAATGCAGAAGATGTGGATAACTTAAAGCAAATAAAAGTATTTGGAATGGTTAAAAATGATAAACATCAAACTAGGGCATTAATGGATGAAAATAGAAAAGAGCTAAAAATAAGTGAAGAACTAAAAAAATTAATTACATTGTTTCAAGATACTGTTCATGATACAGCAATAGGATACCACAAGAAATTAAGAGATAAAGAAATAACAAAATCAGAATTAGACGAAATAGAAGGAATAGGACCTGCGAAAAAGAAAGCTTTGTTAGAAATTTTTGGAAGTGTAGAAAGAATAAAAAATGCAGATATTGAAGAATTAACAAAAGTAAAAGGAATAACAGAAAGTTTAGCAAAGAAAATAAAAAGTTAGATTAGCCAAAAAAGTACCACAAAAGTACGAAAAAAGTATGTAGCCCTTTTGCGAAAAAATAGCTAATAGAGGAGGTAAAAAATGCCAGAACCAATAGAAGTTACAAATATGAAGAAAAATGGTGAAAATAGAGAATATGTATTAAAAACTGTGAAAGAAAATGGAAAGTTATTAGAATTTGCAGCGCAAAATCTAAAAGATGATAGAGAAATTGCACTAGAAGCGGTGCTAAATAACCCAGAAGCCTTAGAATTTGTTTCAGACAGATTAAAGCAAGACAGGGAAATTGTATACAATTCTGTAAGTAAATTGGGCTGGACATATTGCTATGCTAGAGGAAAAATATTGGAAGATAGAGAACTATTAATAAGTGGATTAAAAATTACAGGGCAAATTTTATATTATTCTATTCCAGAAATGAGGGATGATAAAGAAGTTGTAAAACTTGCGGTAGAAAATAAACCAATAATTGTAAAATATGCAAGCAGTAGGCTAAAAAATGATAAGGAAATAGGCCTAATTGCAGTTCAAAAAGATAAAAGTTCTTTTAAATTTTTAGGGGAAGAATTAAAGAAAGATGAAGAAATAAAAGCATTAATTCAATAAAAAACGATTTAAAAGTTGTTTTTAATATGAATTTGTGATAAAATACAAGCATTGAAAAAATAAAAAAGTTAAAAATGTAAGGAGGAAACAAAATGGAAAAGAAAACATTTTATATCACAACACCAATTTATTATCCAAGTGGGAAATTTCATATAGGAACAGCCTATACAACGGTGCTTGCTGATAGCATGAAACGTTATAAAGTAGCAAGAGGGTATGATTCTTACATGTTAACTGGATTAGATGAACATGGTCAAAAAATACAAGAAGTAGCTTTAAAAAATGGAAAAACACCTAAAGAGCATGTAGATGAAATGGCAGAAGCTGCTAAAGAATTGTGGGCGCGAATGGATATAGACTATGATGATTTTATTCGTACTACAGATGAAAGACATACAAAAGTAGTAGAAGACATATTTGATAGATTAATGGAACAAGGTGATATTTACCTAGGAGAGTATGAAGGCTGGTATTGCACGCCATGCGAAACATTTTTTACAGAAACACAATTAGTTGATGGAAAATGTCCAGACTGTGGTAGAGAAGTAAAGAAAATGAAGGAAGAATCTTATTTCTTTAACATGAAAAAATACCAAGATAGATTAGTTAAATTCTATGAGGAAAATCCAGATTTTATAGCACCAGAATCAAGGAAAAATGAGTTATTTAATAACTTTATAAAACCTGGATTAGAAGACTTATGTGTAAGTAGAACAAGTTTTGATTGGGGAGTTAAAGTAAGAAAAAATCCTAAACATGTTGTATATGTATGGTTAGATGCACTAACAAACTACATTACAGCTTTAGGCTATGGCTCAAAAGATGATAGCAAATTCAAAAAATACTGGCCTGCAGATATTCACATTGTAGGGAAAGATATTATTCGTTTTCATGGTATATATTGGCCAATATTCCTAATGGCACTAGATTTACCATTGCCTAAAAAATTATATGCACATGGTTGGATAATGATGAAAGACGGAAAAATGTCTAAATCTAAAGGAAATATTGTATATCCAGAATTATTAATAGATAGATATGGATTAGATGCAACAAAATATTTCTTACTAAAAGAATTACAATATGGACAAGATGGAGTATTTACACCAGAAGGATTTGTGGAAAGATATAATATTGATTTATGTAATGACTTAGGAAATTTATTAAATAGAACAATTGGAATGATGAATAAATATTTTGAAGGAGTTGTTCCAAAATTAACTAATGTAAGAAACGAGCAAGATGAAGAATTAGAGAAATATGTAATAGAAAAAGTAAAAGCATTTGAAGAAAACATGGACAGTATACATGTAAGCAATGCATTAGGCGAAATTTGGAATATTATTTCAAGAAGCAACAAATATATAGATGAAACAGCACCTTGGACATTAGCAAAATCAGAAGTAGAAGAAGACAAGGAAAAATTAGCTTCTGTAATGTACCATTTGGTAGAAAATTTAAGAATAGTAGCAG
The DNA here is from genome assembly GCA_900553865.1 of uncultured Clostridium sp. Lineage (GTDB taxonomy): Bacteria > Bacillota > Clostridia > TANB77 > CAG-508 > UMGS1663. Next base: position 5,054 of record USFC01000031.1, on the reverse strand, counting down.
TTTTATTACAACCATTTATGAAGGAAACTTCTAAAAAAATGTTAGAACAATTAGGAATTAAAGACGAAAATCTTACAAATTGGGATAGCATAGATGAATATGGCAAAATAAATGAAGGAATTAAGGTAATAGAAAAAGGTGAGCCTTTATTTATGAGATTAGATATGGAAGAAGAAGTAAACTACATTAAAGAAGGTATGAAAAAATAACAAATAATTCACAAAATAGACATAATATATTAGTAAAATATAACAAAAGAAAAGTAGAGCAATAAAACATAAAATTGCTCTTCTTTTCAAATGTTAAGGTATAATAGAAAGGAAAAAAATGATATGAATGATGTTACTATTCTAGTTGTAGATGATGAATCAAGAATGCGTAAATTAGTTAAAGATTTTTTAGCACAAAAGCAATATAAAGTGCTAGAAGCAGCAGATGGAGAAGAAGCTTTAACTGTTTTTGAAGAAAATCAAAATAAAATAAATTTAATTCTTTTGGATGTAATGATGCCAAAATTAGACGGTTGGTCAGTTTTAAGACAAATTCGCCAAAAATCAAAAGTTCCTATTATAATGCTTACTGCAAGGGGAGAAGAGCAAGACGAATTATTTGGCTTTGAACTTGGAGTAGATGAATATATTTCAAAACCTTTTAGCCCAAAAATATTGGTAGCAAGAGTTGAAGCTATTTTAAATAGAACAATGGAAAAGAAAGATGAAACTGTAGATTATGGTGGAATTGTAATAGATAGCAGTGGAAGAACGGTAAAAGTAGATGGCAAACAAGTTGATATGAGTTTAAGAGAATATGAACTACTTAAATATTTAGTAGATAACAATAAAGTAGCATTATCAAGAGATAAAATATTAAATAATGTATGGAACTACGACTATTATGGAGATACAAGAACTATAGATAGTCATATAAAGAAAATAAGGCATAAATTAGGTAAAAAAGGTAAATACATAGAAACTATTAGAGGCGTAGGATATAAATTTGAAGTAAAATAGGAGAATAAGATAAACAATGAAAAAAATAAAGGAAAGTCCACAATCTGTACGTTTTAGGTTATTCATTTCTTTATGTATAATAGTTGCTTTAATAATACTATTTTTAATAGTAATTAATAATGTAGTTTTGGAAAGTTTTTATTTGTACTCAAAAATAAAAAATGTAAAATTGGCGTATGAAAAAATAGACGAAATGTATGTGGGGCAAGAGGAAGGAAGATATGATTCAGAAGCAATAGAAAATGAGCTAAACAAAATATCTGTAAAAAATAATTTTGATATTTTGGTAATAGATAATAAAAATACAATAATTTACAGTACAAGTAAAAATTTAACAACTACAGTAAACAAAATAAATGAAATGATAATAAGTAGCTATGAGCAAAATGCTGGGTTAACTAGAATTAACAATTTTGATAGTAGAATAATATTTGAAAATAATAGTATAACAATAAGAAGAATAGTCAATGAAAAAAACAATATGAACTATATTTTTTTAACAGGGGTGCTAGACAATGGAAATTTGGTATATATACGAATACAAGTAGAGTCAATCCAAGAAAGTGTGCAAATATCTAATAAATTGCTAGTGTTTATGGGAGGAATTACTATAATAATAGCAAGTATATTAGCATCACTTGTTTCAAGAAAATTCACTAAACCTATAGTAGAATTAAATGATATAGCACAAAAAATGTCAAAATTAGATTTTAGCCAAAAATACAATGAAAAAAACACAGATGATGAAATAAATAATTTAGGAAAAAGCATAAATAAAATGTCAGAAAAATTGGAAGCTACAATAAAAAGGTTAAGAGATTCGAACATAGAACTAGAAAGAGATATAGAAGAAAAATCAAAAATAGACGAAATGAGAAAACAATTTATATCAGATGTATCACATGAACTAAAAACACCAATAGCTTTAATACAAGGCTATGCAGAAGGTCTTGTAGAAAATGTAAATGTGGACGAGGAATCCAGAAGATTTTATGCAGAAGTCATATTAGACGAATCAAATAAGATGGATAAATTAGTAAAACAATTGCTTGAATTAATGAAACTTGAATATGGAAAACGTGAGTTTAATAATGAAGAATTTAATATTGTAGAGTTAATAAACGAGGTAATACGCAAATGTGATGTAATGATAAAAGAAAAAGCAGCAAAAATAGAATTTGATAATAGCAAAGAAGTGCTAGTTACAGCAGACGAATTTTACATAGAGCAAGTAGTAACAAATTATTTTACAAATGCAATAAAACATGTAAAAGAAATAAATGGGCAAAAAACAATAAAAATAGAAATAAAAGAAACCAAAAAAGGAAAAGTCAGAATAAGTGTATTTAACACAGGAGATAACATACAAGATGTAGAATTAAATAGAATATGGAAACGTTTTTACAAAGTAGATACTTCTAGGAACAGGGAAGATGGAGGAACTGGAATAGGACTTTCGCTTGTAAAAGCAATAATGACCAACTATCAAAATGACTATGGAGTTTTAAACAAAGATGATGGTGTAGAATTTTATTTTGAGCTAGATAAATAAGAAAAATGAGGCAGGATTTTAAATTTAAAAATTTTCATGCCTCGTTTTTTTTGAAATTTTATGCAATAGAATTGAATATTTTTTATGAATTTTTGAAAAAATAAACTATATGGAAAGACAAAAAAATGCTTAAAATAAGCAAAAGTTAAGCATAATGTCGAAAAAGCTCGAAAAAATACGACGAAAAGTTCTTTACAAATTTGGAAAAATATGGTAACATAAATACAGATTAAAAATTGCAATTTTAAATTCAAGAAAATTTTATTTTCAAAAAATTAAAAATCTTAAGAAAAAGTGCTTGTAATATGCATAAAGCAAACACTTAGACAAAATCCAATTCAAACCAAAGAAATAAATAAAAAAAGGAGGATTAGTATATGTATGTTTTATAGTAAAAAAAACAGGATATTTATATGTGTAGTACTAACAATTGTTATGTTCATTTTAACAATGTTCATATGTGGCAAATTTATAAAAAACACAAAGGAAGAAGCAAAAAATCAAGTAAAAACCAGCAAAGAGCAAAGCATAACCAATATTGTATCTGAAGTTTCAGCGCAAATTCCAAGCACAGCAAATTCTGAAGAAAAAATAACACAGCAAAAGAAAATTGCCGAAAATCAATACAAAGAAAACAAATGGAGGATAATTATTCCTAAAATATATTTAGATGCCCCTATTATTGAAGGAACAAGTAAAGAAGTATTGAGAAGAGGAGTAGGCCATTTTGAACAAACTAGCAAAGAAAATGGAAATGTAGTTTTAGCAGCTCACAATAGAGGTTATAAATACAATTTTTTTAAAGATATAAAAAAGCTTGCCATAGGTGACACAATTACATATAAAACAGAAGGAGGAAAGAAAATATATAAAGTTACACAAAACAAAGAAATACAAGAAACAGACTTTTCTTGTTTAGAAAACACAAAAGAAAATACACTTACACTTATAACTTGTGTAGAAAATAAACCAGCATACAGAACATGTGTAAAAGCAATACAAATATAAAAAAATATTATACAAACCAAAGAAAAAGAATTGACATAGGAAATATAATAAATATATAATAAAAGCATAAAAAAAGGGAATAAATATAACAAAAAGATAAGAAAGAGTGAGCAAAAAATGATAACACAAATTATTATTTTAATAGTATTAATACTATTAAATGCCTACTTTGCAGCAACAGAAATTGCATTTATTTCCCTTAATAAAACAAAAATAGAAAAGCAAGCAAATGAAGGAAACAAGAAAGCAAGAAAAATAGAAAAAATGCTAGAAAAACCAAGTGAATTTTTAGCAACAATTCAAATAGGAATTACATTAGCAGGCTTTTTGTCAAGCGCATTTGCAGCAGATGCTTTTGCAAGTATTTTAGCACCAAGTTTAAATAAAATATTTCCTATGTTGTCAATTCAAATACTAAAAGGAATATCAATAATTTTAATAACAATAATACTGTCATTTTTTACTTTAGTTTTTGGGGAATTAGTACCTAAAAGATTAGCAATGAAATACTACGAAAAAATTTCATTTTCAAGCATAAATGCAATAAAATTTCTTTCAGTTATAACAGCACCTTTTGTAAAAGTTCTAAGCTACACCACAAATGCTATTTCAAAAATATTTGGAATAGACGAGGCAGAAAAGGAAATAGTTACAGAAGAAGAGCTAAAAATGCTAATAGATGAAAGCGAAGAAAAGGGAGCAATAAAGCAGGAAGAAAAAGAAATGATTCACAATATATTTGAGTTTAATGATATTACAGTATATGAAGTAATGACACATAGAACAGACGTATATGCAATAGAAATAAATTCAGATATAAATGATATAATAAAAGATTTAGATGACTATAAATATAGTAGAATTCCAGTATATGAGGAAACCATAGACAATATAAAAGGCATATTATTTGTAAAAGATTTGTTAAAATATCTACATGCTAAAAAAACAGTAAAAATAAAAAACATTATTAGAGAAGCATATTTTGTTTCAGAAAATAAGCCAATAAATGAGTTATTTAAAAATTTACAAAAAAGTAAAATGCAAATGGCTATAGTAGTAGATGAGTATGGAGGAACAGCTGGAATAGTTACAATGGAAGACTTACTAGAAGAAATTGTAGGAAATATTTTTGACGAATATGATGAAATAGAAAATGATTACACCAAAATAGATGATAATACATTTTTAATAAATGGAAATGTTTCTATAAATAATTTGAAAAAAATATTGCAAACAGATATACCAGAAGGAGAATATGAAACTTTATCAGGATATTTGATAAATATACTAGGTAGACTTCCAAAAGAAAGCGAAAATACTATTATAGAAACAAAACAAGTCAATTATAAAATAGAAAAATGTGAAGACAAAAGAATTGTATTAGTAAAAGCTTGTAAAATATAATGCAAAAAAATATGGAGGAAAAAATGAAAAGTAATAAAAAAGTAGTATTAATAATAATTATAATATTTTTAATTGCAATA
>USFC01000030.1 GCA_900553865.1 uncultured Clostridium sp. | reverse complement strand
ATTAGTAATTAAGATTCAGAAATTTTAAAATTTAAAATTTTGTGTAAAGTTAAATTTTTCATATAATTTTTTATATAAGTATTATATAATTTTAGATTATAAATCCATAATATAATTCTATATTCGTGACATTCTAAAATCGATTTTAAGACATTTTTATATTTAATCAAACAAGTTTGTTGTCAGAATAAAAAGCTTAAATACTAGTAATAGCAAGGAATAGCAAGGAATTGCAAGATTTTACGGGTAGGACCATATATGTATGGTTTTATATTTTGTTCCTACTCTTTTTTGCACAAAACTTTGATAATAGTAACCCCCTATGATATCACTTTTCATATTTTGCATTCAAATATACAAATAATATTATAATTTTATTTTAAAATTCCTATTAAATATAGTTATTGAAATAATATCTAAGAGTTAAGTTGAATAAAGTTTGTTCGGCTTATTTTTTATACCTTCAGAAAAAGGAGGGAAAAATGCAAGATACAAAAGTAATTGCAATTGCAAACCAAAAAGGCGGAGTTGAAAAAACTACAACAACGCTTTCGTTAAGAGTTGCTCTTGCAAAGGAAGGAAAAAAGGTTTTGCTAGTCGATGCAGATCCGCAAGGAAACCTTACTACTTGTCTAGGATATAATAAACTAGAAGAAATGCCAATAAGATTAACTGAAATAATGAATGCAGAAATGATGGATGAAAAATTAAATATTAACGATGGTATATTGCACCATAAAGAAGGTATAGATTTGATTCCTTCAGATTTAAGCCTTTCAGGGGTAGAACTTTCTTTAGGAAATACTATGAGTAGAGAATTTGTATTAAAAAACTGCTTAAATACTATAAAAAATAATTATGACTATGTTTTAATTGACTGCATGCCTTCATTAGGACTAATTCCTATAAATTGTTTAGCATGTAGTAATGAAATTATTGTTCCAGTCCAAAGCCAATACCTTGCTGCTAAAGGAATGACTTATTTATTTGATACTGTTTCTAAAATTAGAAGAACAAGTTTGTTGTTGCAAAAATACGGCAAATATAGTGATTTGAAGATTTTAGAGATTTTTGTAAAATTTTAATATAAAAAATAATTTGAATATAAAATTATAAAGGATAAATTATAAAATCAGTTAAGATTCAATTTTGATAGCAAGCTATAAGAGGGGTGGTTGTAAGTAAAGTGGTTGTAGGGCATTAAATGGTATGCCTATATATTTTACTCCTACGCCTTATTGCGCAAAACTTTGATGCCGCGACAGTTTTAAATAAAAATAATCAATAATTTTGTCGTGAAGTATAGACAAATATTTGTTCTTATTATAAAATATGTACAATAGTTCAAAAATGCAAAAAGTTATAATATATAAATACCAACAAATATACTAAGAACTAAATTTTATATAATAAAGGATGTGTTCTTATGGACGAAAAAAAGAATGAAATTATTTTATTTGAAAATCAAGGAGTAAGATTAGAAGTAAACCTAAAAGATGAAACTGTGTGGCTTACACAAGAGCAAATGTCAAAATTGTTTGGAAAAGCAAAATCTACTATTAATGAGCATATTAAAAATGTATATAAAGAAGGTGAATTAATAGAAAAAGAAACTATATCATTATTATTGTTATTACCTTTACGTCCAGTATTAGTAAATTGCATAGAATAATACCAAACAACTGCAATAATAGCAATAGCAGCAACACCTAATATAAGCCAAGTCCAAGCAGTTTGAGACATTCCTGTAACAGTGGTAGTATCTGTACTTGTTCGTGCAGCATTATATCTAGTACCAATAGTAGAATCAGTACGTACAGCATCCATTTTATTTTCTGCTCCACTTGTAATATTTTTTGATACATTTGAAGCACCAAGTGCTGCATTTTCTACAGTATTTTCAACACCACCAACAAAATTACGTATATTATTTGTGACACCTTTCATTACATCATCTGTTGCTTGGCAGATTGTGAATGAAAATATGGTGAATAATATAATTGATAAAGATACTAAAATTTTTTTGTTCATTGTAGTTCCTCCTTTTATTTTTTAATGTAAAATTGATTTTAAAAATTAGACAAAATATACTTACAAAAAATAGCAAAATTTTAATTAAAATCTTAAATAATACAAAAATATTACAGTAATATGACATTTTAGCTAAAAATTCTAATGAAATAGTTGTAACTTTTTATGAAGCAAGAGTAAAAATGAATTTGTCAGAAGAAGAAACAGATAATTTACTAGCAAATTGTAAAACAAGACTAGAAAACTTTGGATACCAAGTATTTTTTACAGGAGCTAGATTTGTATATGATAATTGCACTAGAACAGTACAAGATAATGAATTAATGATAGCAATAAAGGAAAAATAAATAAAGGTGGTAAAATTTTTAAAAAGTTTTGTAATATGAAATAAATGAGATAAATATGAAATTGCAAATTTTAGGATTGAATATAGAAGGAATTATATAAGATAGGTATTTGTTAAAAGTATAAAATAAGAATAATGACGAATATTGTCGAAAGAAAAATATTGATAAATGATTAGTTTTAGTATATAATTTCAATAGAAAATAGCATAAATAAAAAAGAAATGAGGGTGAAAATAATCCACAGTATCTAAAATAAGTATATCATAAGTCTTATATAGTAGACTTTAAATACTATAAATATATAATACGAGGAGGGTTATAAGATTATTTGTTTATATTTAAAATTAAAGGAGGAATATTATGATTAAAAAGAAAAGTATAGTATTTTTTATTATTAGTGTATTAGTTACAGTAATACTGTTATTTGAGTTAGCTGGTGTTGTACTTGCTAGAGACAATTATGCAATTGGAATTGCTACTATTGAAGATAATGGAGAATTTTTATGGGATTCAAGAGCTAGTATATCAGAGATAATAACGGCATATAATAAAGCTGGATATATGGTATATGGAGTTGGAAATCCAGGAAAACAACATTTGTGGGAGCAGTTATATGCAGATGTACAATGTTTCCTTTGCCATGGAAATCAAGATTGCGTAGTAACTGCAATATCAGGAATAGTTGCCGGTTCTGACAGAATGTATGGCAATAAAGATTGCATAGGAACGGATAGTGTACATTGGGATGCTGATACAATATTAGTTATATATGGTTCTTGTCAGGGCGCTGGAGATAATGGAGTTATAAATAAAAATAGTGTTGGCTATAAAACTGCTGTTAGAGGGGCACAAGTAGTTATGGCTTGGAGAAGTTCAGTTAATATACCTAATTTAGAAAAATGGACTAAATACTATAATAATAGATTAGCTGATGGCTATAGCGTTATCCAAGCTATGGATTATGCAAATAGTTTTTCATACACAGATTCACGTGTTCCACAAAATTCAACGATAATTCACCATGGTGATACTGGAATAAAAATTGGTAAATATAGAAACATAACTGAAAACCAGATTAGACCAGAAGATAATTTATTGTTAAAAGCGAAAACAAGAACAGTAATTTCAAGTAATGATGTAAATGCAATATATAATGTAATTAAAGAAACATATCCAGACTTTGATGAAAATAACTATATTATAACAAGGGGAAATTCACAATCAATTAATGTAACAAATGAACAAGTTTCAGAAACAGAATATATTAATTTAATGCTTAAAGTTGGAGAATTTGAAACTGAATCAGGATTCACAGTAAGGGCTGAAGATGGAATTGTAGAAGCAATATATGACAATACAATAGATTTTAAGAAAGAAGCAATGCTTACAAAACAAAAAGCACCAATGATGGCTAATTGCACAGAAACAGAATTACAAGAATTAAAGGATGAGGCTATACAGAAGATATTATCTGCATATAATAATAATGTAAGTATAAATACAGATGATGTGACTTATAAATATTTTTATGATATAGAAACAGAAAAAAAATATGTGGAGTTTTCAATTAAAAGTACAATGGGTACACAAAATGAAGAGGTTGAAGCTTGTGATATAGTAAAATTTGAAATTTAATAATTATACTAAAAAATAGAGACCAACTATAAAAAGTCAATAGATTTTTGAAAAAAATTTTAAATTTTTTAGAAATAAAAAATTGACATGCTTAATAAGTGATTTTAAGATATTAAAAGCACTGGAAAATAATGTAAATGATTAATTATTTATTAGGTACTTCATATGGTTTGTCATTCTTTAAAACGAAATAAATAATATTGCACATTTTTCTTGAGACAGCTCCAATACAAGTCTTGTGATGCTTGCTCTCAGCACGTTTCTTTTGATAATATGCTTTTAAAACAGGGTCAGTGTTAGAGGCAACCAATGCTGCTTGAAATAGTGCTTTTCTCAAATATGGTGAACCACGTTTAGACATTACATTGTGAGTGCCTTCAAATTCACCTGATTGTGAGACAGTTGCATCAATACCAGCAAAAGCAACTAATTTTGATGGTTTGTCAAAACGTTTAATGTCACCTAATTCACTGATAATTACAGCACCAAGAACTGGACCAATACCAGAAATAGAAGTAATAGGAGAATTGATTTTTTTCATTAATTCTTTGATTTTGGTTTCACATTCTTTGACTTGATTATCAATAAATTGAATTTGTTCAATTAATAATTTTAATTGAAATTTAAAATTTTCTTTAGAGAAAGTAACGCCAAATGAATTTTGGGCAGAATTGATTAGCTTTTCAGCAGTACTTTGACCAACTTTCTTTCTGCTTAGAGCTTCAAGAGTTTCTGTTAAAGCTTCAACAGAAAGTTCTTCAAAATCGGAAGGAGAAGAATAGTCTAAAAGTAGCTGTTTAGAGGTAGTTCCAAAAGTGTTGGAAAAGATAGTTTGATATTCAGGAAATACTTGATCAAGAACGCAAATAACTTTACGTTTTAGGTCACTAGCAGATTGAATAAGGTAGTTACGCATACGGCAAATATTTCTAAGAGAGTATAAATCTTCATTAGAAAGAGTTGTTTCAACAAAATCACCATAACGAATTAAATCTGCGATTAGAACAGAGTCAATTATATCGTTTTTACGTTTACGAATTTCAGTACCTTTACGCCATCCGTCAGTTTGAATAGGATTAATCACATGAATGCAATGAAAATCGTAATCATAAAGAAAAGAATAAATTGAAAGCCAATAATGGCCAGTAGCTTCCATACCTACGGTAACATCAGTAAAATCAGAATATTTCTTGACGATTTCAAGAAGAGATTTACCACCTTCGGTAGTATTGGAAAAAGAGAATCCTTTAAAAATAGTTTTTCCTTTTTCATCTAATAAAGAAGCAACGTGAGTATTTTTAGCAATATCAATACCTAAATAAAACATAAAGAAACACCTCAAATATAAAATTTTAGATAGTGTAAATCCTCTACTCTTATAAGCGATACAACCTTGTTATATATACGGAGAAAATCCTAAAAAGGAAGTCAACATCCAACTCATTCATATACAGCCAATAAGAAAGAGGCGCTAGTCTCTCAAGCACGAAGATAGACTTCAAGGAGAAATGAGCGACACTCTATCTAAGTTACCATAATTATAATAAATTATAATAATGGCGGCAATAGGTTTATAGGTAAAACTTTTATCCAAAACCTAAATACATTATACAAGGAGAAAAAATGAAAAAATATTTAATACTACTAATTATTATCATTAGTATAATACTATTAGTTATCGGAACAATTATTATTACCAACTCATTGAATAAAAGTCAAAATGAAGATAAATATTCAATTGATTTTAAAACGACAAAAAAAATAACAATCTCATATATGTCAAATAGTAAGGAATTATCAAATATAGAAAAAGATAATTTGTTATTAGAATTAAAAGAAATGGATTATAAAGTAATAAATGAACCTGGGTTAATTGTATCAACGGACTATAAAATTGATTTTAATAATGGTTTATATTTTGTATTTGGAAATTATGGTACGGAGGTAGATGTATACGAGAACAATCAAAGAAAGTTTACAACAAAGCTTCCTAACGATATTCTTAACAATATAAGAAGAATGTTTGGAAAAGTAGAAAATCAAGATGATATTAATGATAACAAACTAAATGGCAACCAAATAAATGTAAAATAATAAAACAAGAAAATTCATAATAATTGCAAATAAAAAACATAGGTATTAGCTAGAAATAGCTAATACCTATTATTTTTAGCAAAATAGTGATAGAAAAAATAATAAATAGAAAATCTAAACTATTCTATAAAAGTAAAAATTGTTATTTTTTAATCTTCATCAATTATATCGTCAAATAGTGGTTCATCAAAAAATTCTTTTAATCCTATTCAAAAACCTTCACATATATGGAGTAAAGTTTTTAAACTAATTAATTCACGCTTTTCATTCATAAAATATGAAAGAGTAGAGGCTGACACATCAGTTTGCTTGTATAGTTTCCAAATATTCATATCATTTTCTTTTAATAATTTAGTTATTCTTTTACGAATTGCATCTTAAAGCAATGTTGTGAAGAAATAAATGTGCTATAAAAAAAACAACTTGCTAATTATGAAGAAAATCTGTGAAACGACAAGTTTCTACAAATTCTGCAAAGGAAATTTGTTATAATAAAGTTAATATATATCGAGGAAGTGATGGAAATGATTAGAAAAATAAAAGAATTAAGAAATAGAACTATAAATATATTATAAAAAACTAAAAGAGAGACAACAAAATATGCAAAAGAAAGGAAACAAGTAGATAAGTATTTTATCGAATCTACAAAGAAAGATAATTTAATAGAATGGGAGAATTTTTTAAATTATTTTGAAGAAATAATTGATGAGAAAAGTGAAAATAGAAATTGATAAGTGTTATTTTTTAAGAAAAATTGATGAATTAGGTAGAGTAGTGCTACCAATAGAGATAAGAGAGGCATTAAAAATAAAAGAGGCAGATACATTAAAAATTTATATAGACAATGGCAAGATAGTTATAGAAAATAGATATGTGATATAGGTGTCATATTTTTTTATCAATGGTGCTAATATCATAATAGCAAAAAAGGAGAGAATAGTAGTGAATTATCTTTTTATAACAATATATACAATTTACTATATTTCGTTTATAAAAAAATCTTTACACACGAAAATTTTGAAATAAATAAATTTTTGCTATTGACAAAAATATTTATTTTTGTATAGAATTATAACAAATAATATTTCTTATGGTAATACGATAGCAGAAGTACTATTTTTGATGGAAAGTAGTAAAAAGAACGAATCTATTAAATATGTATAAAGGAGATTAAAAAATGTTAAAAAATGCTATAGCATATATCTTGAGAAAGAGGAGTAGAACAGTTATTATATTTATTATTTTAACAATAGTTCTTTCATGCTTATACTCATGTTTAAACATAATGAAATCAACAATCAACTTAGAAAATAATTTATATAAGTTATCAAATACATCTTTATCAATAACACAAAACAACAATGAGAACTTTAAAATAAATCAATTTAAAGAAATAGAAAATATAAAAGAGATAAAAGAAACAATTAACCAATATGATGGATTAGCAAAATCTACTAATATTAACGCAGTAGAAGGAATGCAAATGGTCGAAAGAGACGATATTCCAGAAGAATTTAGAAATATATTTTCAATAGAAGCCACAAATAATACTGGAAAGGACAATTTATTTAATAGTGGAGTTTTTACTCTTATAAAAGGTAGACATATTGAAAAAGATGACAGAGAAAAAATTATTATACATGAAGAACTGGCACAAAAAAACAATTTAGAATTAAATGATAAAATTCGTCTTGAACTATTTGATATAAACAATAATGAAATAAAAACAGAATATGAATTTGAGATTATTGGGATTTTTTCTGGGAAAAAACAAGAAAAATACACAGGAATGACATCAGACTTTAGTGAAAATATGGTATTTATCGATTATGAATCAAGCCAAGCAGCATTAAACAAAGCAGAAAACAATAAAGTTGTAAATAAACTTGAAATAATTTCAGATAGTTCAAAAGATACAAATATAGTATTAAATAAAATTAAAGAAATAAAAATTGATTGGTCAAATTTCAATATTGAAAAAAATGATGATGTATATGAAGAAGCTTTAGAATCTGTAAAAGGGATAAAACATATAATAAAGGTTATGACATATTTAATTATGACAGGAGGAATAATAGTTTTATCATTAATATTAATTTTATGGCTAAGGGAAAGAATTTATGAAATAGGAATATTATTATCAATGGGAATAATTAAAGCAAAAATTATAGCTCAATTTATATTTGAGTTGATATTTATATCACTACCATCTATAGTATCATCTTTATTTTTAGGAAATGTGATATTAAATCAAATAATAGGTGGATTTATCAATTCTGATAATTCGACAATAAATATTAATAATCTACTAAAAAATGATAATTTAATATCAAATATTACAATATTTTTACAAAGTTATGGAATATTAATAGTAATTATTGTTTTATCAGTTATTATTGCAAGTGCAATGATATTAGTAAAAAAACCAAAAGAAATATTATCAAAGATAAGTTAGGAGATTGCAATGGATATATTAGAAATAAAAAATGTAACATATAATTATTCAAATTCAAAAGAGAAGATTTTGTCATCAGTAAATCAAAAGTTTGAACTTGGACAATTTTATACAATAATAGGAAAATCAGGAGCAGGAAAGTCAACATTACTTTCATTATTAGCAGGACTAGACAAACCACAAAAAGGTCAAATTCTATTCAAAAATGAGAATATAGAGGATAAAGGGTATAGTAATCATAGAAAAAACAATATAACATTAGTTTTTCAAAATTATAATTTAATTGATTATTTAACACCAATAGAAAATGTTAGATTAGTAAATAAAAAGGCATCAGAAGATATTTTGTTAAAATTGGGACTTGATGAAAGTCAGATAAATAGAAATGTAATGAAATTATCTGGTGGCCAACAGCAAAGGGTAGCCATAGCAAGAGCATTAGCATCAGAAGCACCAATAATTCTAGCTGACGAACCTACAGGAAATCTTGATAGTGACACTGCAGGAGAAATAATAGAAATATTAAAAAAATTGGCTAAAGAGAGAAATAAATGTGTAATAGTTGTAACACATAGTAAGGAAGTTGCAAATTCTGCTGATATTATTTTAGAATTAAGTGACAAAAAATTAAGAAAGATAAGTAAAATTAATTAGGAGGTATATTGATGATAAAAAATGCTTTTGCATATGTAACAAGAAAAAGTTTAAAATCAATAATAATATTATTAGTTATTATGGCTATGTCAACACTTAGTCTGATTAGTTTGGCAATTAAAGATGCTACTAATAGAGCTTCAGAAGAAACTTTTAAAAATATAACAAATAGTTTTTCTATGGAAATAAATAGAAGAGTTAATCCTGGAACCCCTAGAGGTGGAGGAAATATAAAAGGAGAAGATATAAAAAAAATAGCTGAATCTGAAGATATTGCCTCTTTTGTAAAGAGAATAAATAGTGTAGCTGATTTGGTAGATAATGATATTATAGAAACTAAAAAAACAATTGCAAATCAATCACCAGAAAGAGCAGAAAATTTTAAAAGAACAGTTATGCTAACAGGAGTTAATGATTCATCAAAAGAAAATAAGTTTGTGTCAGGAGCTTACAAATTAATAGAAGGAGAACATTTAGAAGAAAATGACAAAAGTAAGATTTTAATACATAAAGACTTAGCTGAAAAAAACAATTTGAAAATTGGAGACAAAATAAAAATTAAGTCCAATTTATTTGATGCAGATAATGAAAAAGGAGCAAATGAAACACTAGAAGTAGAAATAAAAGGAATTTTCGATGGTCACAATAAAAGTGGTGTAACTTCTGCACAAGAACTTTACGAAAATACATTAATAACAGATTTAGATACAGCTGCAACAGTTTATGGAAACACAGAAGATACTGCAGTATATCAAGATGCAACATTTTTTGTAAAAGGTGATAAAAATTTGGATCAAGTTATTAAAAATATTAAAAAACTTGATATAAATTGGAAACAATACAATTTAATTAAAAGTTCAACAAATTATCCAGCACTACAACAATCAATATCTGGTATATATTCAATAGCAAACAAATTATTTGCTGCTTCATTAATATTTGCAGGTATTACAGTTTCATTATTATTACTTTTATGGATGAACGCTAGAAAAAAAGAAATAGCAATTTTTCTATCATTAGGAATATCAAAATTGAAAATTTTTGGACAATTTGTTATTGAATTAGTATTTATATCTATCCCTGCGTATATAGGCTCATATTTCTTAGCAGTTTATACAGGAAACATAATAGGAAATAATATATTAAATAAAGTCACTGGAAACATTGCTAAACAAATAGCAAAGCAATCAGCATCTAGTGGACTTGGTGGAGGAGCAGAAGTAGACGGTTTTAATAAAACTTTAACAAGCTTAGATATTAATATATTACCAAAATCAATAATATATGTAGTTTTATTTATGTCTTTGGTACTTATAATATCTTTAGTGATATCATCTATAAGTAGTTTAAAAAAGAGTCCAAAGGAATTGTTAATTGATACAAAGTAGAATTCAAAAAAACGGAAAAATCATAAATGCCCAGCTGTAAACGTTTGCACTGTTGGAGCATTAAGTCAAAAAGACTTTGAAGCACCAAAAATAGATTATGATAAATGTATAAAAAAATGTGGCAAATGCTCAAATTTTTGTCCTAAAAAAGCATTAGTATTAGATAAAAAAATGCAATGTATAAAGTAGGAACAAAATAATAACTTATTTTCTTGTTTACAATTTTTTATATAATAGTATAATATTAATAAAAGGAGGAGTTTTAAATGAAAGAAAATGCAAAATTTTTAAAATGTCCAATATGTGACAATATAATAGAATTAATTGATGGAGATGTACAACATATAACTTGTTGTGGTAGAAAAATGGAAGAAATGAAAGCTAATACTACAGATGCAGCAACTGAAAAACATATACCAATATACAAAAAAGTAGAAGATGAAATAGTAGTAAGTGTTGGAGAAGTAGAACATCCAATGGAAAAGGAACATTATATAATGTGGATTGCACAAGTATCAGAAAATAGAATAACTCGTGTAAAATTATATCCAGAGCAAGCAACGGAAACTAGATTTCCATATATATCTGGTGCAACATTATATGCTTATTGCAACAAACATGGATTATGGAAAACAACAATAAAATAGTAAATAGCTATAAGTAGGGTAGATAATCATTGAAATTATCTATCTTTTATTATATAACCATAACAAAAATTAGTGAATTGTATGATAAAAAATAAAAAGTTAAGTTTAAGTGCTAAAATTCTAGTTAAAAATGGTAGATTAAAGTGCTAAAAAATATTAAAATAAATATTAAGATATATCTTAATTTATTTTAATATGGAAGGATTTGATAAAATGAAGTTTAATGAAAAAATAATAATGTTACGAAAAAATAAAAATTTATCACAAGAGGATTTAGGAAATGAATTGGGGGTTGCAAGACAAACAATCTCGAAATGGGAGTTAGGAGAAACAACTCCTGAAATGGACAAGTTAATAAAAATGAGTGAGATATTTGAAATTACTTTAGATGATTTAATAAAAGATACAGATCCTAATATTGATAAAAATAATGATAATAATACAAATACGCAAAAATTAGCAGGATTAGTAATAAAAATCTTAAAGGGTATAGGCATATTTATTATAATTGTTTTTGCTATAACAGTTATAATGATGATTATGGGTTTAGTTTCTTATAATAATATGAAGTATGATTCTAAAGGAGTTGTTGAAGAAATAAAAGAAAATATAATTATGGAAGAAGAACGATAACTTGTGGTAATTCTTATAGTAGTGCAGCAGTTCTTATTTCAGAAGAATTATAATACCAGAAGAATTATTAACAAAGCTATTAAGAAAAGGCATAAATAAAAATGCAATTATTACTGTAGAACCAAATGAAAAGTATATGGTACAAGGAATTAAATTTGAAACAATACCAGCATATAATACAAATAAGACATTTCATCCAAAGAAAAATGGTTGGGTTGGTTATATTATTATAATAAATGGTATTAGATATTACATTGCAGGAGATACAGATATTACAGAAGAAAATAAAAAAGTAAAGTGTGATGTGGCTTTTGTTCCAGTTGGAGGAACATATACAATGAATTTTAAAGAAGCAGCAAATTTAATAAACGAAATAAAACCTAAAATAGCAATTCCAATTCATTATGGTAGTGTAGTTGGAACAGAGCAAGATGCAATAGATTTTATAAGATTATTACATCCAGAAATAAAAGGTATAATTTTAATGAAAAAATAAATGAAAGAAGGAACAAATAGTGCAATTTTCAAGCAAAGATATTCAATTATTTAATGAAGCAGGAATACATGTAGAAGATAAAAATTATACAAATGATGAAGTTGAAAGATTAAAAATTAAAGTAACAGATTTTATTGTCAGTCAAAGTACAAAAGATATTGATAAATATAGTAAAAAATTTAGTAGTTTATTATGAGGACTAGATATGGATAAAGAAGAAATAATTAAATATTGTTTAACATTAGAAAATACATATAAAGATTGTCCATTTCCAGATGACTTTGAATCTGTAACAATGAAACATTGTAAAAATAAAAAATGGTTTGCATTATTAATGAATGTAAATAATAAGTTATACCTTAATGTTAAGACAGATCCAAATTATTCTGATATATTGAGAAATACTTATGATTATATAATACCGGCATATCACATGAATAAGGAACACTGGAATACGATTATTGTAGATGGAAATGTAGATAAAACATTAGTAAAAGAATTGATAGAACAAAGTTATCAATTGACAAAGTAAAAAGAAAATAGTAATTTGTAGAGGAGATATTTATGGAAGATAAACAAATATTACTTAATAATATAGATAAAGTCCATACTACTGAAATGGGTATTGATAGAATCAAGAAAAATCTTAAATTAGATACGGATGATGTTGTTGAGTATTGTAAGAATAAAGTTTTAGATAAAAATTGTAATATCTATAAGCAAGGTAAAAATTGGTATTGTGAAATTGATAATATAAAAATAACAATCAATTCATATAGTTACACAATTATAACAGCACACAAATTAAAAAGGTAAAAATAGATGGATTATCAAATAATAGAATTAGAAGAATTTAGTGTGATAGGGATAAGGTATGAATTATCAAAATCATTAAGTAATAATGTGAAATTAGCACAAAATCATTGGAAGATGTTTAATAGTAAATTAAGAAATAATAAGTTACATTTAGGAAGTAACTGGTGTAAATATGCTTTTATTGAAAAAATAGAAAATAAAATATTTTACTATATATCTATTCCTAAAAAAGATTTTGTATCAAATGATTTTGCAGAAAAGACAATTTTGAAAAGTAAATATTTAAAGGTAGAACATATTGGTAATATGAATAAACTAAAAGATACTATCAATTATGTTTATAAAGAAATAATACCTAAAAATAATATTTTAGTAGAAAACAAACAATTTGTTTATTTTGAAAAATATGATTATGAATTTCATTGGAATCGAGAAGATTCTGTTATTGAAATTTATATTCCGATTAAATAACAAATTACAATTCGTGGAGAAGAATAATAAGTTGAAATTATCTGTCCTTTATTATATAATCGTAACATGAATAGTAATTTATAAAAAGATTGGAGATGTAATTATGGGATTATTTGATAAATTTAAGAAAAAAGAAAATAATAACTGGGAAAATGCTTATATAGGAAAGCCAAATTTTTATAATGGTAAAGATAGTAAGCCATTTGGTGCATTTGCACTAACAGAAGGTACTTTAACTTCCTTTCCTAAAAATCCGAGATTATTGTATAAAGTAGATAATACAGAAATTGATGAATGGAAGTTAATGCTTGTTAGTACAACGAATAATGGAATTTTAGGTGATATAGACTATTATGATGCCATAAAAAAACTTATGAAGTATGTCATTGATGAAAACGATAATAACATATTAATTAAAAAATTATCACTAGAAGAATTAAATGAAGTGTTAAAATAATTGTAAATGATGAATTTATAGTAATAAATTGGAGAAATTATGAAGAAAAATGAATTTAAAAAAATGATGAAAAAAGAAAATAAGGCATTTAAGAACTACTATGTTTATGAAATGATCCTTATATTGTTATTAGCAATTATAGTTATACCCAATATTATATTGACAGTAAATAATATGATCCCACTTAATATAACAATCATTAATACACTTTTAATTATTATTGTAGCACTTCCTATTGTAGTGTTTGATATAAAGAATGATTTAGATATTAAAAGTATGCATCAATATTATTTAAAGGAAAAGAAAATACCAGAATACAAAGATAAAACAAAGATTTTAAATGTGTATTTGATGATTAGCATAGTAGTTTTAATTGTTTGGGCTATTATAACAATACCAAATATTACAAAAACTGAAAATTTAAGTGAAATTGAAAATACATTGGTCATTACTACTAATAAGGGTAATAACATTGAAACACAATATGAAATGTTTGATGGATTTAAAATAAAGATTCCAAGTGAATTTAAAATAATGAGTGATGAAATTGTTAATGCTAAATATCCAAATGGAAATGCACCATCACTTGTTTATACAAATGACAAAACAACAATTAATGTAGTATTAGTTATGAATGATGTTACAATGAAAAATAGTCAGATAGAAGAATATGTCAAAACAATGGAATCGACTTATAAAAATTATTCAAAAGATGTAAAATTAAATTTTTGGGAAAGAAACAATCATAAAATTGGTGAAATGAAATTTACAACACAAGGATCAGATACAGAAATCTATAATCATATTATTGCATTTTCTGTTAATGATAAATTAAGATTAGTTAATTTTAATTGTACTAAAGAACAAATAAGTGAATGGCAAGAAGTTAGTAAATTTATTGTGGACTCAATAATGTTTGAGTAATATAGGAGGAAAAATGAAAATGAAAAAAATATTATTTGCAATTTTACTTTGTGGAGTTATGGCTTTAGGACTTGCTGGATGTAGCAATCTAGTTAGTGATTCTAAAAAAGAATTAGAAGATGCTAAAAATGATTTAGAAGAAACTTATAAAAAATATGGATGGGTTGAGAAAGAAACTGTAAATACTATTCTTGCTAAATTTAATACTGAAATAATGGATGGTGGATTAAATACACCTGCTAGTGATGATTATATGGTTGTGGATAATGGTAAATATTGGTTTGCACTAACTGATGATGTTGCATTCTACCTAAAACCAGTTGAATCATCTGGAAATAAAGAAAAAGATATTCTTGATATGAGTGCTATTTATATGGATAATGACAAGTATGATGAAACTACAGCTATAAAGTATACAAAACTTTTAATTAAAGCCAACAATGAAGAAATTACTGATTCTGAAATTGATGAATTGTTAAAAGAAGCCAAAGAAAAATCTTCTTCTAAAGAAACAGCTAATAATGGTAGAGGTATTTCAGTAGGAATCTCAAATGCCAATGAACATTATGAATATCAAGTTATTAGATTATATAAATAATAATAAACCTTCTATAATGTTAGTTGGTGGTACTACATTAGGTAGATCATTAGCTCCAAGACTTGCTGCTCGTTTTAAAACAGGACTTACTGCAGACTGTACAATACTTGATGTACAAGAAAATACAGATTTAGACCAAATAAGACCAGCATTCGGTGGTAATATAATGGCTCATATAAATACTCCAAATAGTAGACCACAATTTGCAACAGTTAGATATAAAATATTTAATATACCAGAAAAAGTAGAAGATCCTAAAGGAAAAGTTACTTTATGTTCAGTTGAAAAAGATAAATTAACTTCTAATATAAAAGTGCTTGAAACTAAAATCAAAAACAAAGTAGTAGGAATAGAAGAAGCAGAAGTAACAGTTGTAGCATCAAGAGCATTCAAAAAAGAAGAAGATTTAAAAATGCTTAATGAATTAGCAGATGCACTTGGAGCACAAATAGCAGGTACTAGACCAACTATAGAATGTGGTTGGGTAGATCCTAAAAAACAAATAGGACTTAGTGGTAGAACAGTAAAACCAAAATTAATAATAACTTGTGGTGTATCAGGGGCAGTACAATTTGTAGCTGGTATGAAA
>USFC01000029.1 GCA_900553865.1 uncultured Clostridium sp. | reverse complement strand
AATATGAATAATATAAACAACAGTGATGATATGAATATATTATTTAATATGAATAAATATCTTAGTAACACAATAAATTCTGATTATGTTAATCCTAATATCTTAAAGGAAACTGAAGAGTATGACTATATTAATGAAAGAATATATATTTTAGTGATAATAATAACTATTTCTGTAATATTATTAATATTATCATTAATTATTAATAACCAAAAAAAGACTACTGATTATCGAAGAGATACATCAAAGTTAATTTCTCCAATCTTAGCTGAAGCTATCATTGATGGGAAAATTGGATTAAAGGAATTAATAATGACTACTATTGTAGAATTAAATATTAGAGGAAACATCAATATTATAAATAATGATACATTAGAACTAGTATCTTATGATAATCTTGAAATATATGAGCAAAGCATTGTAAATCTTCTATTTAAAAATAAAACTATAAAATTTAGTGATATAAATAATACTTTTGCTAATTCAAATAAATCAACAATACAGTTTACTCAAAAAATGAGTTTAATTAAAAATTGTTTATTAGAGAAAATTTATTCTATGAATATTTTTTCTAAGGAACTTACATTTTTAAATAAAGCTATTGGACTTTGTACTATTTTAATTAGCATAAATATGCCACAAATACTTTTGAATAATTCAAGTTCAATGAAAAAAATCTTTTTTATATTAAGTCTTCTTATTACTTTTTATTATATAAAAAGTAATATTGGCAAAAAGACTATAAGAGAAGAAATTATAACTAATAATAAAAGGCGAACGGTAATAGATATAAGAATAGTATTTCTACTTATATTAACGGTATTTATAATAATAAGTACTTCTATAAATGTTGCTAAATATCATATTATATTTTTTATGTTTACATTACTTGCAATTTGTCTAAATATTTATATAGCATATCATAGTCAAGGTATCATCTTAACTAAAGAAGGAAAGGAAGAACAATTAAAGCTTGTAGAATTGAAAAATTATATAAATGATTATAGTTTAATCAGGAATAGAGATTTAAAATCAGTTATTATTTGGGATAAATATTTAGCTTATGCAACAGCTTTCGGAATACCAAATAAGATTACAAATAGTATATATGAAAAATGGTATAATTTAAACATAAACTTACAAGTAGTAGAAAAAATACTGAGTTAATTTTTAAAGCTTTATAGATTACAATATTAATAAAAGTTATTATTATTTCATAATAGCTAAAACTAGTAATTATTATTAGTTTTAGCTATTATCTTCTTAACTATAATTATATTAATTTAAAATACTTTTAATATAATCTTTTAAAAAAATAATGACTTAATGCATAATTAGCAATTAAAATAATTAAACCGATTAAGTTATGAAAAATCATTGAATTACATCATTGAATTTTGTTGGATTTGTAATGATTTGTTTATTAATGCATCATCTCCTACGTTATTAAATATACCACTAGATATTAGCAAGATTATCATTATGACAGTTAAAATAGTAGAAGCAACGATACCTATAGTGGAAAAAATATTTTTTTCTTTCTTGCTAGAAATAATAGCTAATATTAATGCAATTATTTCAAATATTAATGCTATAATAATTCCTAAATTTGAATATAATATCCATCCAATAATAAATAATAAAATTGAAATTATTCCTAATGCATCATAGAATTGTATTTTTTTGTTACTTTCTATTTGTTTAAATGATAATTCCAACCTATCGGTTAAAATAGAATATAGTAACATGGCATTAGGTGATAGAATTTTATATTCTTCTCGATCTAATAATTCTCTTGGAAATTGTATAAAACTTTCAAATGAAAGTTTATCTGTTTTCTTAAACGGGGTGAATTCATACATTATAGCCCTCCTTTCATCTAACTTAAATCTAAATTGTTCTAGAAAAGTTCTAGAAAACAATCTTAAAACACTTGATATGACTGAATTTTATTCTTCGATAAATTTTATTTTTGAAATTTTTTATTTAGATTTCTGTTCTAGAAAATTTTTCTAGAACAAAATTTGATGATGTAGAAGGATTTTAAAAGACCTTAGACGGAAAAAATACGTTATCTCAATCTATTGAAATAACGTATTTTATGTACTTTTGATATAATTTTCGTACTTCTGTAGTTTCCTACAGATTTTACATTTTCTGGTCGAGGTGTTGCTACGACACCTCAAGCTATTTTCTATGATATTTAGCGACTTTTAGCAATTTGCATTTGTTTTACGGAACACTTTTACGGAACATTTTATCTTTTTAATTCCTTGAAATTCCGTATAATTTCGTACATTTTCATTAAATGTTTTTCGCTATAAATTGCTAATTATTTTGCAAATTCAAATATATTTTTATTAATTAAATAGTTAACAACATTTTGATTTTCTGATTCAATAAAATCAGTATCAATATCAATATAATATTTCATTGTAATAGATGTATCAGAATGACCAAGTATTTCTTTTAATACATTTGGATCAATCTTTGCTTCAGCACATCTTGTTGCAAAAGTACCTCGAAGCATATGTGTATGTATATCTGTTCTTGTAACTTTCTTTCCACTAGAATTTGTTTCTTCATATATTCCAATATTTAGCTTTAATCCTGCTCTTTTTAATGCAGAATTTATACTTGCCTCTTCATATAATCCATATTTCTTATTAGTTGAATTATAGAATAATAAGTGAAATTTATTCGGAATAATATGTTTTACAGCTTCTTCTAGTGCCATTTTACTTATAGCATTTAGATTAATAATTCGTTGACCTGAAAAAGTTTTAGTTGAATCTCCAATTCTAGATTTTCCTGAAGTATCTTTAGTTTGTGTTCTTCTAACAAATAGAATTCCTTTTTCTAAATCAATATCCTTTGTATAATCTAATACCAATGCTTCTCCTATTCTCATTCCTGTACTCATTAATAGTAAAAATAAATATTTATGCTTGAATTTAGAGTATTCTACATCATTTAAGAATTGTATAAGTTTCTTTTGTTCTTCAATGGTTAGTGCTATTCTATGGTGTCCTACATATTCACTCTTAGGCTTTTTAATTCTTTTATATCCAGCCATAAAGTTTTCTTGAATTATTCCTTGATGATAGGCTTCTGCAAATCCCATACATAATAATTCATAATTTTGTTTTATTGTAGTTTTAGAATAAGATTTTAGCTTTGCAAGATAGTTAACAATATCTTCTCTAGATATTTTTGCAATAGGTCTATTTGCAAATGAAGTATTTTCTAATTGTTTCAAAGTATCTAGTTTTCTCTTATAAGTAGATTCCTTAATTTGTCCTAATTTATATTGTTCTTCTATCATAGGTTCTACTAAATCTTTAAGAGTTTTATTTGTTTTAGTTATTACTCTTGGACCACCTTCTTCATCTAGTTTAAGCTTGCTTTGAAGTGCTTTGCTAAATGCTTCTTCTTCAGTTTCGCCAATAAAAGTTTTTCTTTTAACTTTACCTGTTGTTTGATCTCTTCCAATAGTTAGCAGAGCTTTACAACTTTTAGATATATAGAATTTATCACAAGACTTGCAAATATTATATTGTTCTTCGTTGTCAATGTTCTCTTTACCAGATTTGTTTAGCTTACTGTAGGTTTGTCAAACATATGTCACACTTTATTGGTATGACTATGTTTGATAAACCTACACATAAAATTTAAAAATATTGAATGTTCGCTTTAATTTATTCTTAAAATATGATATAGTTAAATAGAAATTTTATATTAAAATATAAGTATAAACTAATAATCGATATATTGAACAATTTTAATGGTGAAAGGGTGTTTAATATGGAAATATATATAATAGTAAGCTTATTTGTAATAGTTATAGGTTTAATTATATTTTCATTTTATAATAGAAAGAACAATAAAAAGGAAAAAGAAATAAAAAATGAAGTTAGTTTATCATTAGAAAACAATATAAATAATTTTCCTGATATACAAATAATAGAAAATGCAACTATAATCCCATCAGATAAAAATAAAATTATAGATTCTAATGTAAAAAATGCTATATCTATATTAGATAATTCCATTTCAAAATCTTCAATTGTTGGGAAAAATCTAGGAACTGCAAGTAAAGCATTAAATAGCGACAAAGCTTTCTTTTCAGCAGCTAAATCAGGCACTGAAAATATGATGAAAGTTAAAGGTTCAAATGAATTATACGGAACGCAAATGATAAACGGAAAATTTAGCAAGAACACAAAATTTTTGAGCGAAGATAAGATGATGGCTAATATGGGAAAAGATGCTCTAGTAAATGCAGGATTTAATGCTGCATCTATGGTTGTTGGACAATACTATATGAATGAAATAAACGACAAATTAGAAAATATACAACATGATATAGATGGAATTGCTAATTTTTTAGATACTCAATATCAAGGTAAACTTATGTATATTATTTCAAAAATACAAGAAGTATTAGAAAACAAAAATGAAATTATAAGCAATGATTTTTCAAGAGATAAAAGATATGATGAAATTTCAAGAGTAGAAGAAAATTGTGCAGAGTTATTAACTCAAGCAAATGCTAGTATAGTAAAATATTTGAAAGATGAATTGGATTACAAGAATTATGAAAAAAATGTAAAAGAAATTCAAATGTGGTCAGTAAGGCAACAAATATTAATAAGATTATTAGCAGAAATAGGAGATTTAAGATATGTACTTGCAAATGGAAACGAAACATCAAAATCAGCGCATAGCCAATATAATAAATATATAACACATACTAACAAAGTAAATGAACAGCTTGATGGTTGGCACGAAGTATATTGTGAAAAGTTCGGTATTAGTAAAACAGAACATAGAAGAAAAGCAAATTTCTTTGAGATAAGAAAAAATACAATAGGAAAAATAAATGAAGATTGGGCTTATAGTAAGCTAGATGAGAGCATAGAAACAATGATAGAAAGTCAAACGAATGTTAAAAAGTTACTCCCATATAGTAAAGATAAACAAGATGATAATATTACAATATTAAAACATAATGGTGAGTACTATAATCTGCCTAGTGCAAGTAAATAGCATATAAAATGTTGATAGATATATTAAACTTGGAGGAAAAAATGGAGATAGTAAAACCTTTTGTAAAATGGGCTGGAGGTAAAAATAGCTTAATCCCACAATTAACTAAATATTATCCTTTTGAGCTTAAAAATGGTACTATTGAAAGATATATAGAACCATTTGTTGGTGGTGGAGCTGTTCTAATTGATATTTTACAAAAATATGAAGTAAAAGAAGCTTATGCTTTTGATATAAATAAAGATTTGATTAATTGCTATAATGTTATAAAAACAAATGTAGAAAATTTGATTCAAGAACTGGATAAAAAAGAAAAGGAATTTTTAATTCTAGATAATGATGCTAGACAACAATACTTTTATGATATTAGAGCAGAATATAATTCTTATACATTAAATGAAGATATCGATGTAAAACGAGCATCTGAATTTATATTCTTAAATAGGACGTGTTTTAATGGATTATACAGAGTTAATAAAGATGGAAAATTTAATGTACCATGTGGCAAATATAAAGATCCAACTATTTGTGATTCAAATAATTTAAGGAATTTATCAAATCTAATAAAAAATGTAACATTCGAATATGGTGACTATAAAAAAAGTGAAAGTTTTGTTAATGAAAATACTTTTGTATATTTTGATCCACCATATAGACCTTTATCAATTACATCTGGATTTACATCTTATACAAAAGAGGATTTTAACGATGATAATCAAAAAGAACTAGCAAATTATTTTTATAAATTAGACTTTAAAAATGCTAAATTAATGTTAAGTAACTCAAATCCAAAAAATGTTAATAAAGATGATAATTTCTTCGAGAATATTTATAAAGGTTTTGTTATAAACGAAGTTTCAGCAAAAAGAATGATAAATGCAAATGCAAAAGGACGTGGAGAAATTTCAGAATTATTAATAACAAATTATGAGGAGCAATCAAAATGGGAGTCTCAAAACAATTCTACTATGAAAATGATAGCTTTAGCCTAATATATGATGATACATTTAATGCTTTAAATTCATTTGAAAATAGTACATTTGATATGATATTTGCAGATCCACCATATTTTTTATCTGATAATGGAATAACTTGTAGTGGCGGAAAAATGGTAAGTGTTAATAAAGGAGAATGGGACAAGGCTTTGTCAATACAAGATAAACACAACTTTAATAAAAAATGGATAAAAGAATGTTATAGAGTGTTAAAAGATAATGGAACAATTTGGATTAGTGGAACACTACACAACATCTATTCAATAGGTATGGCTCTTGAAGAAGAAGGATTTAAGATAATAAATAATATAACTTGGCAAAAAACTAATCCACCACCTAACTTAGCATGCAAAACATTTACACATTCTACTGAAACAATATTATGGGCTAAAAAGGATTTAAAGAATAATAAATACACTTTTAATTATGACTTAATGAAAAAGCTAAACAATAATAAACAGATGAAAGATGTTTGGACCACTTCTCTAACAAAACCTTCTGAAAAGAAACAAGGAAAACATCCAACACAAAAACCTTTAGAAATATTAGATAGAATAATACTTGCATCTACAAATGAAAATGATTTAATTTTGGACCCGTTTTGTGGAAGTAGTACTACAGGTATTGCAGCATCAAAATTAAATAGAAAGTACATAGGAATTGATAATAATAAAGATTATTTAGATTTATCTATAAGAAGATTTGAAGAATTAAAGGAGGAATAGCTATGAAAAGAAATTTTGCAGAGTGGTTACTTACTTTTACTGATAGTATTGCAGATTATAAATATTACATAGACTTTGAAACAATTTATAGAAATGCAGAAGAACATAAACTTGAATTAAATATGATGAATTCCTTAATCGGTAGTAAAAATATTGAAACCGATTTTGAAAATTTAGTAAAGAAATATCCTGAAGTTCTAAAGTGTATTCCAACACTACTAGCAGTAAGGCAATATGAAATAATAGTTTTAGATAGTGACGGAAACAAGTTTGAATACAACTTTAAGAAAATGAATTATAATGTAGCACAATATAAAGTATTTATGAAAGAAACAGGATTATTTGACTTAATACAAAATCATCTTGTAAATAATTTGTACGACTATGTTTTAGGCGTAGAGTCTGGATTAAATTCAAATGCTAGAAAAAATCGTGGTGGACATTTAATGGAAGATGTTGTAGAAAGATTTATTCAAAAAGCAGGATTTAAAAAGAATGAAACTTATTTCAAAGAAATGTATTTGCAAGATATAGAAGAAAAATGGAAGTTAGACATGTCATTTATTAGTAATCAAAATCAATCTACTAAAAGATTTGACTTTGTTGTAAAAACTGATAAATGTATATATGGCATTGAAACTAATTTCTATGCAGCAGGAGGATCAAAACTAAATGAAACTGCAAGAAGTTATAAAATGATTGCAGAAGAAGCAGAAAAAGTAGTTGGTTTTGAATTTGTATGGTTTACTGATGGAATGGGATGGATTTCTGCTAGAAATAATTTAAAAGAAACATTTGATAAAATGGATAATATTTATAACATTGCAGACATGAAAAATGGAATCATGAAAGAAATATTCAATTAAAAAACTAATGAAAAGCAAAGTAATAATCTATTTATAGAATTATTTTGCTTTTTATTAATATGGAGGTTTTTATGAAAGAAGTATTAAAATATATTGCTTTAATTTTTTGTTTTATTTGTATATCATTATTAGCAATTTGTATTATACAAAACGCAATTACATTGTTATTTATTAATGGATGGTTAACAGATAGCTATACAACAGGAGAATATCTTAACTTTTATGCTTCTCTTCTTGTTGGAATAGGAACAATTAGTTTAGGAATTGTAACAATAAATCAAACAAAAGATGCAAATAAACTAAGTCATAGATTATTAGATAAAGAACTTTTGGATGAATATTGTTGTATACAATTAAAGCCTAAAATAGATTTATTAATAAAACATAATGAAAATAATAAAATTACTATGTCGGCTCATCATAAATTAGATAATGGTGCTACAATTGCAATAGAAAAAACAGATAAAGAAATTGAAAAATTAAATGAATATTATATAAAACTATATTTTAAAGATACTTCAAAAGGTGTAATAAAAGAAATTAGAATTCAGGATTTACTATGTGTACAAGATCCATTAAAAGATGGTGGATTGTATTGGGAAGATAATGATGATAAAGATCCTATACCATGTGGTCTACATATTGATTTTAATGACAGTGTTCAATTAAATTGGATCTCGGATAATGAATTTTATACTCACTTAAAGATATATTCTCCTTATAATGGTTTATTTTCAAGTATGATTGAAAATGATGCTTGCTCATGCTTAATGTTTAATTATACACTAACAAGTATAACTAATGTTCAGACTACAATGTTATTCAAGATATGGTTTCAAAGGAATAAAGAAGGTGAAATAGATGTAATACATACAAATACCAATATTATAAATACAGAGTTGCTTATATAGCTTTTATTATTTAGAAAGGAGAAAAAATGAATACTGAAAATATATTAAATCTTATTTCTAGTAACTTATTTTCTAATATATGTACGTTTCTATCAGCCGTAGGAACTATAGGTGCAGTCATTGTATCATTACATTTAAGTAGGAAAAATGAAAAAATAAAATATAAGATAACAAGAAACTTTATAATTCCTATTGGATTTGTTGGTGATTTTTTAGGAAATTATTACTCTTTATCATTAATAAACTTATCAAAATACTTAAGTATTACAATAGAATCAAATCCATATATACAAACACCAAAAGGTAATTTAACAGTAATTAAAAATATAGATTGGGAAGACAAAAATCAGCTACCAAAAGTTATAAATTATGGAGAAAAATATACAATCACAATTGATAAGGCTACCGTACAGGAAATACTACAAAATGTAAAAGCCAAAAAAATTAAGTTTATATTCAAAGATATATTTGGAAAAATCTATGTTCATAAAATAAATAGGAAAGAACTGGAACAATTTATTATACTAAAGTAATCAAGGGCGAGAACAAATATCTCGCCTTTTTTATTTTCCAAAGCATATTATTGCTAGCTGAACACCGTCAACAAATCCATTTCTATAATACTTTTTATTCCAGTAACTTAAATAAGCCATAAAATTTTTTTCAAGTTCATTTAATTGTTTCTCAACATATTTTCTATTTTGCTGAGGTACATTTTTCAAAACTTTTTCATATATTTCATCAATAAATAATTTATGCTTTTTATCTTCCTCATTAAGATAGCATAAAATATTTTCTTCTCTAAATTCTAACCACTCTTTTAATATATCATCATTTAATTCTCTAAAATTTTTCATCTATTATTCACCTTATATTTTAATTTTTTATAAAAGGGATTGGGACTTATCCCATTGAACAGAATGTGGAGCAAGGAGAACTTCGGTCTCCCAAATTCAGTGCTTGCTGGCTGGCTGGGACAAGAAATTGAATTATAAAATAATTTATTGCACCTATTTTAGTACTTTACTTTGTTCCTAAAGAGGTATTTATTTTTTAATTATTGTTACTTTATTTTTACTTTTTGGGGTACATAAATTCATTTTATGGTACATCTTTTATTCCCTTTTTTGTACTTTTATTTTTCCATTAACTCATTTTTTAGAAACTATTTTTATACATAAACTAATTCTTTAAGTACAATTTCTTCAGCTCTATTTTTTATATTATTCATACATCTGACCCACTCCATTTGGTCTTTTGCTTTTAATTCTTCATTAATATTTTCTTGCTCTGCCATCTGCTTAATTAACTTTTTTACTCTCTCATTTGCAGTAGAATCTACATTTCTTAACTCAAATGGAACAGATCCATTAATCATAAGAAAAATATAATAACCTTTCTTATGTTCTTTCAAATATTCTAATCTTAATAGTCCATATTTGCCTATATTTTCGATTTTTTCATCTTCAACAAGAAAAGATACCTTTGGAAGATAAAAGTCTCCTATTTTTTGATATTCTAATTCTTTTTTACTCATAATTTATTCACTCCTTTAATATTTTCTTTTTAGTATGTAATAAATATTAATATAATTATTTATATTATAATTAGTATTATTACATCGTAATTTTTCCGACTCTAGTATCGTAAAATTTCTGTATCATGAAACGAAAAATTTACGATTCATACATTTTTACATGATTAATCTTACCAACATATATAATGTTGTTCTTCTTAAAACCTGTTCTTATTTCACGAATTAATTTCTTGTTCTTTAATTCTTTGAATGCTTTTGTAACAGTTTTATCTGAAAGATTAAGCTTCTCCTGAGCTTCTTTTCTTGAAAATATAATATAAATATCTCCGTATTTATCTGTCCATTTATTTTTTATAGATAAAGATAATCTGTCTAGTAATAGTCCATATAATACCTTACTTGTTAGACTTAAATCTGTATAATATGGATTTGCAAATAGCTCTTTTGGTACTTGGAAAAAACTATTTTCCAGAAACTCATTTGCTTTATATGGTATAAAATACATATCAATAGCCTCCTTTTTGTGTTTTACTTTCAACACTCAAAGTAGCTAAATATCAACGTTTTTTGCTTTGCGGAAATTTTTGGAACATTTTTTTCTTGTAAAAATCATTTTGCGGAATACTTTTCAGAACAAAAAATCAGAATTTTTTAGAATTTTTAGACATTTTTTAGAATAAATAAAAAAATGCTATTTTCTAAAAACTCTTAGAAAATAGCTTATTTAAAATCATTTGACTGTTTTTGAATTCTAATGAATTTTCATCAAAAACTAGTCTTTTATGGTCGAGGTGACAGGGATCGAACCTGCGACCTCATGGTCCCAAACCACGCGCGCTACCAACTGCGCTACACCTCGAAGACCACTTTCAAATGCTTAATAATAATATCATATATAGAGAAAAATTTCAATAGTTTTTAGCAAAAAACTCAAAAAAATTGAAGAAAAATTGAAGAAAAATCATAAACTTTAGTTGAAAAAATTATAAAAATTCAAAAAACAACCATTAAAAAACATACTATAACTAAGAAAAAGAGAAATACCCCTATATTTACAAAATACCATAAGGAGTATATAATATAAAAATAGAAAATCAATTTAATAATCTTAACCCAAAAATTGCATAATAAAATTAAAACAATAAAATTTATGCAAAACTAAAAAAATAAAAATAGGAAAGGATGATAAAAAATGAAAGAAATTATTTTAAATGTAGAAGGAATGGTATGCACAGGTTGTGAAAAAAGAGTGGAAAACTCTTTAAAAGAAATTAAAAATGTGAAAGAAGTAAATGCAAATCACGAAAATAATAAAGTAATAATAAAAATGGAAGATGAAGCAAATATAAATGAAATAAAGGAGAGAATTTGTGAATTAGGTTTTGAAGTAAAAGAATAATAAAATAAAGAAATCGAGAGGAAAAATAAAATGAAAAATATTATTTTAAGCATAGAAGGAATGACTTGCAGTGCATGTTCAAATGGGCTAGAAAAATATTTAAATAAGCAAAATGGGATAATAGAGGCAAGCGTAAATTTAGTAATGGCAAATGCTACAATCTATTATGATGAAAACGTATTAAATCAAGAAAAAATTGAAAAATATGTAAAACAGGCAGGATTCAAAAGTACAGGAATATTCAAAGAATTCAAAATAGAAAATAAAAACAAAACAGAAAAAATAAAATTCATTGTGTTTACCATTTTAGCAATTATACTCATGTATATTTCAATGGGACATATGATAAATTTACCAATAATTAATTTATTAGACCCTCATAAAAATCCAATAAATTATACAATAGCGCTATTAATATTAACAATAGCATTTTTAGTGTATGGATATGATATTTTAAAAAACGGAATAAAAAATCTAATACATTTAATTCCAAATATGGATACTTTAGTTACAATTGGAGTATTAAGTAGCATAGCATATAGCGTATATGGAGCAATACAAATATTTAAAGGAAATCATCATTTTGTAATGAATTTATATTTTGAATCTGCAGCGATTATAATTTATTTTATAAAATTAGGAAGATATGTAGATGGAATTAGCAAAGACAAAACAAGAGAAGCTATAAAAAAATTAGTTGAAATAACACCAAGCATGGCAACCATTGAAATAGATGGCAAGACAAAACAAGTAACACTAGATGAAATTAAAAAAGGTAATATTTTAATTGCAAAACCGGGGGAAAAAATAGCAGTAGATGGAGAAATAATAGAAGGAAAAGCACATTTAGATGAAGCTTTTATAACAGGAGAAAGTAAACCAGTAAATAGGAAAGTAGGAGAAAAAGTAATTGCAGGAAGTCTAAATTATGATGGATTTATAAAATATAAAGCAGAAAAAATTGGAAAAGAATCAACAATATCAGAAATAGTAAGATTAGTAATAGAAGCAAGTAATACCAAAGCACCAATAGCAAAAATAGCAGATAAAATTTCAGGTTATTTTGTGCCAGTAGTTATTTTAATAGCAATAATAACCTTTATAATATACCTAATATTAGGTTATGATATATCAGTAGCAATAAGCACATTTGTTACTGTATTAGTAGTTGCATGTCCATGCAGTTTAGGTTTAGCAACACCACTTGCAATAGTTGTAAGCGAGGGAGTATGCGTAAATAATGGAATATTAGTAAAGAAAAGTGAAGTGTTAGAAAATGCCTCAAAGATAAACACTATAGTATTAGATAAAACAGGAACTTTAACTTATGGAAAATTAAAGATTTCTGAAATATACAATTATAGTGAATTAAATAACGACCAATTAATACAAATAGTTGGTAGTATAGAAGAAAAATCAACACACCCTATAGGAAAAGCTTTTACAGACTATATGGAGGCTAAAAAACAAGAAAAAATAGAAGTAAAAACCTTCGAAAACATTGCAGGATACGGAATTATAGGAACAATAGAAAATGATGAAATAATACTAGGAAACAGAAAAATTGTAGAAAAGTATAATATTCAAAATGAACATATAGAAGATGAAAACAAACTAACATCAGAAGGAAATAGTATAATTTATGTAATAAAAAGTAAAAGGATTATTGCATTAATTGGGGTAAATGACGTAGTAAGAGAAAATGCAAAAGAAGTAATAGAAAAAATGAACAATAAAAATATACAAACAATTATGCTTACAGGAGATAATACCCAAACGGCAGAAAAAATAGCAAGTAAACTAGGAATTACAAAAGTAATATCAAATGTATTACCAGTTCAAAAAGCAGAAATAATAGAAAATTTGCAACAAGAGGGAAAAATAGTAATGATGTGTGGCGACGGTATAAACGATAGTTTAGCCATTACAAAAGCAAATATAGGAGTAAGTGTAAAAAGTGGAACAGATATAGCAATGGATTCAGCAGATGTAATACTAACAAAAAATGACTTAAATTCAATATTAAAATTGATAGAAATAAGCAAAAGAACAGTAAGAAATATAAAACAAAATTTATTCTGGGCATTTTTCTATAATATTTTAATGATACCAATAGCAATAGGAATACTAAAACCAATAGGCATTTCAATAAATCCAATGTGGGCAAGCGTGGCAATGGTGGTAAGCAGTTTAACCGTAACACTAAATGCGTTAAGATTAAAAAAATAAAAATATATTTAGTTACCTTTAGGGACGTTTCTAAAAGGTGAATCTGTCCCTAAAGGTAATTTTTAACTGCTTTTGATGACTGAGCAAAAAAACAGTTAAGTTTAACCCAAAAAATTATTTTTATAAATTTTCCAATCTAATTGAAAATTCAAATAAAAGAAAGTAATAGTACAAAATGAAATTTTATAAAGATAGTTAAATAAAAGAGTCGAAAAATAGACAATAAGGTCGATAATTTCTCAAAAAAATTATCAATTTTATGTTTACAAACAAAGTAAAATATGATATAAATAATAAAACTTAAATAAATCAAATTTTTATTCAAATAAAAATTATTTCTAAACAAAAATCCAAAAAGAAAGAGGAAAAAATGTTATCAATAATAAAAAGCATGTCATTAACAGGGCTAGATGGCTATTTAGTTTATGTACAAGTGGATATTTCAGCAGGAATGCCAGGATTCGAAATAGTAGGACTGCCAGACACAAGCATAAAAGAAGCAAAAGAAAGAGTAAAAACAGCAATTAGAAATTCTGGTTATGAACTGCAAAGCAGAAAAATACTCGTCAATTTAGCGCCAGCAGATACAAAAAAAGAAGGTTCATTTTTTGACTTACCAATAGCAGTGGGAATACTTGCAAGCTTAGGAGAAGTAAGTAAAGAAAAAATAGAAAATATTGCATTTGTAGGAGAGCTATCACTTGATGGAAAACTAAATGCAGTAAATGGAATATTGCCAATGTGTATAGAAGCGAAAAGACTACGGAATAGCCAAAATAATAATTCCTTTGCAAAATGCAAAAGAAGCAGCAGTTGTGCAAGGAATAGAAATATTAGGAGCAAAAACTTTAAATCAAGTAATAAATTATTTAAATTCTGAAGAAGAAATTCCAAAACAAAAAATAGAAATAGATAAAATATTTGAAAAACAATTTGAAACCTTGCTAGATTTTTCAGAAGTAAAAGGGCAGGAAAATATAAAAAGAGCGTTAGAAGTTGCGGCGGCAGGAGGACATAACTGTTTACTAATAGGAACACCGGGCTCACGGAAAAACAATGATGGCAAGAAGAATACCATCAATTTTGCCTAATTTAAGCTTCGAAGAAGCACTAGAAACCACAAAAATACACAGCGTGGCAGGAGTTTTACCCAAAAATACACCACTTATAACCATAAGACCATATAGAGCACCACACCATACAATTTCGCCGGTATCACTTGTAGGTGGCGGAAAAATACCAAAGCCGGGAGAAATAAGTTTGGCACATAATGGAGTGCTATTTTTAGACGAGCTTCCAG
This sequence comes from uncultured Clostridium sp., assembly GCA_900553865.1. Taxonomy (GTDB): domain Bacteria; phylum Bacillota; class Clostridia; order TANB77; family CAG-508; genus UMGS1663. The sequence continues at coordinate 1,648 of USFC01000029.1, read as the reverse complement.
AATTTAATAAAAGCACACTAGAAGTGCTTAGAGGGCCATTAGAAGACGGAATAGTTACAATAAGTAGAATAAATGCAACACTTAGCTATCCGTGCAATTTCATGTTAGTAGCCTCAATGAACCCATGTCCCTGCGGATTCTATGGGTCAAAGGAAAAGGAATGTACGTGTTCTCCACAAGCAATACAAAAATATATGGGCAAAATAAGTGGGCCACTATTAGACAGAATAGACATACAAGTAGAAGTAACACCAGTAAAATATGAAAAATTACAAGGAACAGAAAAAATAGAAACATCTGTTAAAATAAAAGAAAGAGTAAATAAAGCAAGAGTTATACAACAAAATAGGTATAAAGAGTTAGAAATACATTCAAACTCTCAACTAACTCCAAACTTAATAAAAAAATATTGTAAATTAGGCGAAAAAGAAAGACAAATATTAAAAAAAGCTTTTGAAACACTAGGGCTAAGCGCAAGAGCACATGACAGAATTTTAAAAGTAGCAAGGACAATAGCAGACCTAGATGAAAAAGAAAATATAGAAACTAGCCATATTACAGAGGCAATTCAATATAGAAACTTAGATAAAAAATATTGGAGTAATTAAATGTTCCCAAAATAAATAAGAAAGAAGGAAGTAAATGATAAATAAGATATATGAAATAAGCGAAGGAGATAAACTTTATCCAGAAAAATTATTAAAAATAAAAGATAGGCCAAACAAAATATATGCAGTAGGAAACGTAAATTTACTTAAAAATAAAGCAGTGGCAATAGTTGGCTCAAGAATAAGTACCCCATATGGAGAACAATATGCTGCAAAATTTGCAAAAGAAATAGCACAAAAAGGTATAACAATAGTAAGTGGATTAGCAAAAGGAATAGACACAACAGCACACGAAAATTCAAAAAAAGAAAAAGGAAAAACGATAGCAGTATTAGGATGCGGATTTAATCACATATATCCAATAGAAAATGATGATTTATTTAATAGTATAATAGAAAATGGAGGCTGCGTAATAAGCCAATATTCGCCAGATACAGACATAAATTTAAAAGAAGTACCATTCAGAAATAGAATTATATCTGCACTTTCAGAAGCAGTTTTAATAGTAGAAGCAAGGTATAGAAGTGGGAGTGGTGTTACGGCAAAATACGCATTTGAACAAAAAAGAAAAGTATTCTGCCTTCCAAATCAAATAGGCGTAACAACAGGAGTAGGAACCAACAATTTAATAAAACAAGGAGCGATATTAGTCACAAATCCAAAAGAGATATTAACACAAATAGGAGAAAATGTGGAAAACGACCCTGAAGAAACTGAAATAAAAGAGTTAAAAATATCAGAAGAATACAAAGAAATTTATGAAAAATTAGAAGAAGGCAAAATAGAAATAAATGAATTAGCAAGAAGTTTAAACAAAAGCATAATACAAATAAACCAAAAGCTAACATTAATGCAACTAGAAGGAATAATAGAAAAATTACCGGGAAACATTGTAAAAATAAGAGATTAAACAAAAAATAGAAAGTAAGGAAATAAGATGTATTATAAACAAGAAACGGGAAAAAGTGGAGAAGAAATAGCAAGTAATTACTTAGAAGAACAAGGCTATAAAATATTAGAAAGAAACTTTTCATGTAATC
>USFC01000028.1 GCA_900553865.1 uncultured Clostridium sp. | reverse complement strand
CAGCTCCGATGTATATTGATTTGGATACTATGGAAAAAATAATTATTTTTGCTCCGTGGATTAGGGAACAACAGGTTTTTAAGAAATCTAAGATTTGATAGAAAACTCCAAAATAATGCTGTAAAAAGCCAAAAAATAGAACTTAAGTCCAAATTTGGATTTAAGTTCTATTTTTTATATATGAAATTAATAAAAGTAGCATAAATCTAGTATTTACAAGTAATATTATTTATGATAATATATAAAAAAATTTAGTAAAGGATAGATTTAATATGAATATTGATAATAGTTCTGATATAGTATTTCCTGACTATGAGCATTCTATTTTGGGAACAATAACGTCTATTTTAAAGTATTACAATGTTGATACAAAATATAAATCATCTAAAGGTTTAGATACATTGCTATCTAAAAAAATATATAACAATGTAATTCTTTTAATTCTAGATGGATTAGGACACAGTGTTCTTGAAAAAATATCACCAAATGGATATCTAAAACAAAATATGGTTGATATAGTAACATCAGTATATCCATCAACTACAACCGCAGCAATGACTACATATTATACTGGAAAACCGCCATACGAAACTGGATGGATTGCATGGTCTCAATATTTTAAAGAATATGGAAGATCATTAGATACTTTAACTCGTAGGGAATCTTATTATAATAAGCCACTAGAAAAACCAATTATAGATGTTTATGGAAAGTTTTTAAATTATACTTCTATATATACTTTAATAGAAAATGCATCTTCTTATGTAAGAACTTATGAGATAAAGCCTGAATATGCTGAGAGAAAATGTAAACGTACATTAATTGCTGATAATTTTGATGAAATTATTTATCATTTAGAGGATATTTCTAAATTACCAAATGAGAAATTTATTTTTGCTTATTGTGATAATCCAGATTCAGTATTGCATAAATATGGTACATCATCTAAAGAAGCAAAGGATTTTGTCTTGGATATTGAAAAAAATATATATAAATTAAGTAACTGTATTGATAAAGATTCTTTAATAATCATTTCCGCTGATCATGGACATAAAGATATTGAAAAAGCATATTCATTATTTGACTATCCTGAAATTCAAGAATGCTTAATAATGCCACCTTCTTTAGAATCAAGAGTAATAACTTTTTGGGTAAAAAACGAAATGAGAGAAACATTTGAAAATCGTTTTTATAATGCGTTTGGAGATGACTTTTGGCTTGTTACTAAAAATGATTTTATAAATAAATATCATTTTTTAGGAAATGGGAATAAGCATTGCAAAATAGATGATTTTATAGGTGATTATGTGGCAATCTCAATAAAAGGAAGTATTATAAAATTGGAAAACTCATTGGTGGCAGGAAATACTGTAAAAAAATCTACACACTGTGGATTAACAAAAGAAGAAATAGAGCAGATAGAAAATTAAAATAAAATGATGGTATGGTAAAGTTTGTGTAAACTTTAAATTTCTTATGATATGAAACATAAATATGAAAGACTGTAAATATTTTTTGGTAAATCAAAGAATTGTGAAAATTTGGTGAATTTTAGCACTCTACTATTGACTTTGCTAAAAACAGATGTATAATAATTATGAAAATGATAAATAATACTTATCATAAATATGTGCCACTCCCATCAAGTGTCAACACATAAATAAAAATTAAAGGAGTTGATTTTTATGATGATGATACCAAGAAGACATGATTTTGATTTATTGGATGATGTGTTTGGAGATGCATTTTTTAATGAGAGAGCAAGTAAATTAATGAAAACAGATATTAAAGAGAAAGAGGACAAATATGTAATAGACATTGATTTACCAGGATATGAAAAAGAAGGAATTGAATTGAATATTCAAGATGGATATTTAACAGTTCATGCAACAGTAAATAAAGATGAAAAAGATGAAGAAAAAGGTAAATTTGTACGTAAAGAAAGATTTTCAGGAGAATGTACTAGAAGCTTCTATGTTGGAGAAAATGTAACTGAAGATGAAATTAAAGCTAAATTTAGAAATGGCACATTAACAATTGAAGTACCTAAAAAAGAAGAGAAAAAAGAAATAGCAGAGAGAAAATGTATTCCAATTGAATAGGATTTAAAACTAATGTGTAAAAAAGCTATGCAATTTAAAAAGACAATTGTATAGCTTTTATTAAATTTAGAAAGAATTCCATGAAAAAAATAAAATTGGAAAATTATAAAATAAAAAATAGTGCTAAAATGTAGTAAAATTTTAACTTTAATGCTATAATAGCAAAAAAATCATATAAAAATAAGTTAGGTGACCAAATTTTACAAATTTAGCACTTTTAATATGTTAATATAAATTAGGAGAAAGAAATGGAAGAAAAATTTAAATCAGGTTTTGTATCAATTATAGGAAGAACAAATGTAGGAAAATCAACAATTATAAATAGTTTAGTAGGTGAAAAAGTAGCAGCAGTTGCCAATAAAACACAAACCACAAGAACTGCAATTCGTGCAATTGTAAATAGAGAAAACTCTCAAATTATTTTTATAGATACACCGGGAATACACAAACCAAAATCTAAATTGAGTGAAATTATGATAGATACGGCATTTACTTTTATTGGAGATGTTGATGTTGTAGTGTTTGTTATAGACGGAACTTCAAAAGAAATAGGTAGAGGAGACTCAAAAATATTAGAAAAAATAAGACAAGCTGGTAAAAAAACAATTCTAGCTATAAATAAAGTTGATTTAGTAGAAAATAAAGCAGATTTATTAAAACTAATTGACCTTTACAAACAAGAATACAATTTTACTGCGGTTGTTCCGATTTCTGCAACAAAAAAAGATAACTTAGAAATTTTATTACAAGAAATAGAAAGTAACCTAAAAGAAGGTCCTGCATATTATGATATAGACGAATATACAGACCAAACAACAAGACAACTTGTAGAAGAAATAATAAGAGAAAAAGCATTAAGGTTACTTCAAGACGAAGTTCCACACGGAATTTTAGTAGAAACGGAAAAAGTAAAATTTAGAAAAACAAAAGAAAAAGAAAAAATATACGATATAGATGCTACAATTTACTGCTTAAGAGAATCACATAAAGGAATTATAATAGGAAAAAACGGTAGCATGCTGAAAAAAATAGGAACATATGCAAGACAAGATTTAGAAAATATGTTAGGTACAAAAGTTAATTTAAAAATTTGGGTAAAAGTAAAAGAAGATTGGCTAAACAATGATAGCATAGTAAAAAAATTCAAATTAAAATAAACCATAACTTTCCAAGTATAAAATAGGTAAAAAAGTAAAAAATAAGAGCAAAGAAAAAATAGCATAAAGGAGTGTAAGTGTATGATAAAACAGTTAGCATGGAATACGTTTAAAAATACTGGGAATATAAATTCCTATTTAGAGTTTGTGGAAGTAGAAAACATGGAAAAAAAGTTAAAACGAGATTTACTATTAACAGAAGAAAAGAAAACTCCAAATTTAGGAGAAAATATAGGAATAGACACATACAATAAATAAGATAAAGGACGTAATATGGGAAGTATAAAAACTAAGGGAATAATAATTGCAGAAAATAATATGGGTGATTTTGACAAAATGGTAACTATATTAACGCCAAATGGAAAAATTGGGTGTTCCGCAAAAGGTGCAAGAAGGCCTAAAAGTCAGTTAATGGCAGGCACTCAATTTTTGTGTTTTGGTGAATATATGCTATTTAAAGGAAACAACACATATACTTTAAATTCCTGTGATACAATAGAAGTATTTTACAATATTAGAATAGATTTAGATAAGCTAGAATGTGCAGCAAACATAACGAAAATAATACAAGATGTAACAGATGAGAATCAAAATACATATAAAATTTTGCAGTTATACTTAAATACTTTATATGTAATAGCGAAAACAGATATGGATTTAGATTTTGTTATATCAATTTTTAAGTTGCGTTTAATGTGCTTGTTAGGTTTTACCCCAAGAATAGACTCATGTGTAAACTGCAATACAAAAGAAAATTTACATTATTTTAGTTTAAAAGATAATGGTTTTAAATGTGAAAACTGTGGCAAACAAGATACAGGAGCAATTCAAATATCAGAGTCAACAAAAATGGCAATTACATATATAATTAAAGCACCAGCTAAAAAAATATTTTCGTTTGATATGTCAGAAGAAAATAAAAAACAATTAGAAATGATAAGTAAACTATATACAAACCTAAAATTAGAGAAAGAATACAAATAAAATATTGTATTCTTTTAATTTTTATGATATATTGAAATGCAAATAGGAGGTAAATTTATGTGGGGAGATATAGCAATTGCCTTTTTACTTGCGTTTATTACATCATTTGTACTAACGCCATACACAATTAGAATCGCAAAAAAGATAGGAGCAATGGATATTCCAAAAGATAATAGAAGAATGCACAACAAGGCAATGCCTAAATTTGGTGGGCCTGCTATTATTATTGGCTTTTTAGTTTCAAGTATTTATTTACTAATTACTTCTTCAATAGAAGGAAATATAAATATATTTGGACCAGAAAATTATATAGGAAAATTATTAGGCTTCTTGGGTGGAATTTTGATGTTAAGCACATTTTGCTTTTTTGACGATATAAAAGGAATACATCCACTTGTAAAACTTTTAGGGCAAACAATAGCAGCAGCTATAGTGGTTGCCAGTGGAATAAGAATAGATAATTTGAACATACCATTTTTTGAAGGAAATATTGTGATAGGTAATGTGTTTTCAATAATATTAACAATGGGTTGGATAGTTGGAATAACAAATGCAATAAATTTAATAGATGGTTTAGATGGCTTGTCTACAGGAATTTCAATAATTTCTTGTATATCATTATTAATAATATTTGCATTAAATGGTTCACCATTAGTAGCGATTATATTGATAACAGCACTAATTGGAGCATTATCAGGCTTTTTACCATTTAATTTTAACCCAGCTAAAACGTTTATAGGAGATATAGGTTCAAATTTTATAGGATTTGCGCTTTCAATAGTTTCAATATTGGGAGTTGCAAAAACTGCAACAGCCTTTGTGATAGTGTTGCCAATTATTGTTTTAGGCTTGCCTATATTTGATACTTTATCTGCAATAGTAAGAAGAGTTGCAAAAGGCAAATCAATAAAAGCAATATTTCAGGCAGACAAAGGACATTTGCATCATAAATTAATAGCGAAAGGTTTTACACAAAAAGAAGCAGTTTTATTACTATATGGAGTTAGTGCAGCATGTGGAATGTTTGCAGTTATACTATTTGAAAGTGATATATGGAAAGCACTTTCATTTGCATTAATGCTTATAGCAGTAATATTTATAGGATATAGAGAATTCTTTAAATTAAAAGAAGAAGAAAATAAGGAAGAAAACAATAAATAAAAGTAAATTACCCCTGCCAAGTTAGCAAAAAAATTGGTAGGGGTAATATATAGTACTATGAAATTTATAAAAAATATGCTATAATATGTAGGAATTGTAAAAAAATAGAAGAAAGGAAAAAGACTAATGGATAAAATAGAGAAATTTTTAGCATATAATGGGAAAATAAATATAACTTGTGTTTCAACTACTAAATTAGTAGAAGAGGCAAGAAAAATACATGATTTAAGCCCAGTTGCAACAGCAGCACTTGGCAGATGTTTAACAATGGCTGTGCTAATGTCATCTAACACAAAAGAGGAAGAAGACAGCTTAACTTTACAAATAAAAGGAAATGGACCAATAGGAAGTATTATAGTAACCTCAGATAGTAATTTAAAGGTAAAAGGGTATGTTGCAAATCCAGCAGTAGATGTACCATTGAGAAAAGACGGAAAATTAGATGTAGGAACAGCAGTAGGAAAAGATGGATTTTTATATGTAATAAAAGATATAGGCTTAAAAGAACCATATGTTGGAATGTCAAAATTAGTAACAGGAGAAATTGCAGAGGATTTTGCAAATTATTATTATATATCAGAGCAAAAGAACACTGCAGTAGCATTAGGAGTTCTTGTAGATAAAAATGGTGTAAAAAGTGCAGGAGGCTTTATAGTAACATCAATGCCAGATGCGACTGAAGATGAATTATTTATATTAGAAAACAGGCTAAAAGAAGCAAAGCCAATAAGTCAAATGTTAGACGAAAAAATGAGCTTATTAGATATAGCAAAAGATATAACAGGAGATGAAAATATAAAGGTTTTAAAAGATGAAAGAAAGCCAGAATATAAATGCAATTGCTCAAAAGAAAAAATGAAAGCAGCCTTAAAAACAGTAGGAAAAGAAGAACTAACAAAAATATTAGAGGAAGATAAAAAAGCAGAAATAGTTTGTCATTTTTGCAATAAAAAATATGAATTTAGTGAAGAAGATTTAAAAAAAATTATGACGCATTAGGGACGTTTCATTTTGCGTCACTAGGAGGAAAAATGTATTTAATAGTAGGACTTGGAAATCCAGAGGAAGAGTATAGCAAAACTAGACACAATATGGGATTTAATACTGTAAATAAAATAGCAAAAGAATATAATATTGAAGTTAATAAGAAGAAATTTGATGCTTTATATGGCGAAGGTTTTATAGAAAATGAAAAAGTCATTTTACTAAAACCTCAAACTTATATGAATTTAAGTGGAAAATCAATTGTTCAAGTTGTTAATTTTTATAAAATTCCAATGGAAAATGTTTTCGTTATATATGATGACATTGATATTGAGCCAAGTAAAATAAAAATTAGAAAAAAAGGTAGTAGTGGTTCACACAATGGAATGAAATCTGTTATTGTAGAGCTTCAAACAGAAAATTTTGCTCGAATTAGAGTAGGCATAGGAAAGCCTAAATATAAAGACGATATGATAAATTATGTTATAGGCGCTATTCCTGAAGAAGAAATAAGCATGTTAGATGAAGGTACTACAAAGGCTGCAAAAGCTATGGTTTCAATTATAAAAGATGGAATTGATACGGCTATGAATAAATTTAATTAAGAAAGGGAAAGTTTGGAAAATAATTACAATTTTGTCTGCTTCAAATTTTGTTTAAAACGCGGTTACATACACAAAGTATGCACCCTTGCCTTTTAAATAAAATTTTCATTGCCCAGATTTAATTCTTTTTCAAACGATGAATGAAATTAGGTATGCAAGAATTAATTGTTGTTCAAAAACAAGATTTAAAAGAAATTAGTATATTAGAAGATGGCGTTTTAAAAGAATATTACAAGGAAGTAGAAGATAAAAAGCGTTTAGAAGGGAACATATATGTAGGCAAAGTTACAGATGTTTTAATAGGAATGCAAGCAGCTTTTGTAGATATAGGTGCAGAAAAAAATGCGTTTTTACATATACGAGATATTTTGCCTAAAAAAAGTAATGTAACTGGAAATAAGGAAGAAGAATTAGAAAAGTACAAAATAAAAGATTATATAAAACCAAATCAAAAAGTGCTAGTACAAGTGAAAAAAGATAGTAACAATATAAAAGGCGCTAGGGTAAGCACTAATATACAAGTACCAGGAAGATTTGTTGTAATTCTTCCAGAAAATGATTTTATTACAGTTTCTCAAAAAATTGAAGATGAGCAAGAAAAAAATAGATTAATAAATATTGTAGAGAATGTTAAAAAAGATAAAAAAATAGGTATTATAATTCGAACAGCAGCAGAAGGAAAAGAAGAAAGTAAAATAAAAAAGGACATAGAACACACATTAAAAGAGTTGGAAAATATACAAAAAGAATTTTTAAATTCAGATGATAAAGTACCAAAAATAATAAAAAAGAGCGATACAATTTTAGAAAAAATTTTATTAGATATTGTAGACAATAAATTAGAAAAAATATATGTAAATAATAAGAAACTACAAAAAGATATAGAGCAAATTCTAAAAAGCTTGCAAGAAGATGTAACAATAAAAGTAGAATTTGTAGAAGAAGGAATAGAAAATAGATATGATTTGAATAGTCAAATAGAAAAAATATCAAAAAGAAAAATATGGCTTAAATGTGGAGGATTTATCACAATAGATAAAACAGAAGCATTAACAGCAATAGATGTAAATTCAGGTAAATTTACTGGAAAAGAAAATATAGAAAAAACAGCGTTAAAAGTAAATAAAGAAGCAAGTATAGAAATTGCAAAACAATTAAGACTACGAGATATAGGTGGAATAATTATTATAGATTACATAGATATGAATGAAGAAAGCAGTAGAGAAGAAATAATGAATTTACTAAAAAATTCTTTGAAAGCAGATAGGGCAAAAACACAAATTGTAGATTTTACTAAACTAAGTTTGTTAGAAATAACAAGAAAGCATATGTTTAGTGGAGAATAAAAGGAGCTTTTGAATAGGAAAAATAAACCTGTGGAAAGGAAATAAAAATGTCAAAATTTATTTATATAATGGGAAAGAGTTCAGCAGGAAAAGATACAGTATATCAAAAATTGAAAGAAAAAATAAATACCAATTTGTATATTCCTTATACAACAAGGCCAATGAGAGATGGGGAAGTTCAAGGTAGAGAATATAATTTTATAACAAGTGATGAATTTAACCAATTGCAAGATGAACAAAAAGTAATGGAAAGTAGAAATTACAAGGTGATAAATAAAAATGGAGAAAAAGACGTTTGGACATACGCAACAATAGCAGATAAACAGTGGGAGCAAGCAGGCGATTTTTTAAGTATAGGAACCTTGCAGTCATATACTAACATCTTAAAATATTTAGAAAATCATCCGGAAAAAAGTTTAGAAATGGTTCCTGTGTATATTTGCATAAGTGAAGAAGAGCGAAGGAAAAGAGCTGTTGCAAGGGAGATGCAGCAGGCAAAACCGAATTTTGAAGAAATGGAAAGAAGATTAGAAGCGGATAATAGAGATTTTTCAGCAGAAAAATTAAAAGAGGCAGGAATTTCAGAATTTGAAACCTTTGAAAATTATGATTTAAAAAAATGTGTAAACAAAATTATTGAATATGTGAAAAAATGACGCATTTGGGACGTTTCTTTTTGCGTCAACAAAGTAAAAATTAAAGAAGATGATGAAGGAAGATAGGAAGGAAACAAGAAATGAACGTAGGATTTGTACATTTAGGATGCAGTAAAAATTTAGTAGATACAGAAATGACAATTGGTCTATTTAAAGAAAATGGATACAAAATAGTAAATAATGAAGAAGATGCAGATGTGCTAGTAATAAATACATGTGGATTCATAGGTCCAGCAAAAGAAGAGGCAATAAATACTATTTTAGAAATGGCAGAATATAAGAAAAAAAGATGTAAATATTTAATAGTAATGGGATGCTTGGTAGAAAGATATAAAGAAGAGCTTTCAAAAGCAATTCCAGAAGTAGATTTATGGATAAAATATAGTTCATATAACACAATATGGGAGCAAATAGAAACAATATTAAAATCAGAAAAAGAAAATAAGGATAGTTTAGATTTTTTAGATAGAGTAATTACAACAGGAAACAATTTTGCATATTTAAGAATAGCAGAAGGTTGTAGCAATTTTTGCACATATTGTGCAATACCAAAAATACGTGGTCCATTTGTAAGTAGAAAAATGGAAGATGTAATAAAAGAAGCTAAAAAGCTTGCAAATGAAGGCTATGAGGAGCTAATTGTAATAGCACAAGATACTACAAAATATGGAATAGATATATATGGAGAATCTAAGCTAGCAGAATTACTTAAAGAACTTTGCAAAATAGAAAAATTAAAATGGATTAGATTTTTATATGCATATCCAGAAACAATTACAGATGAATTAATAGAAGTCGTAAAAAATGAAAATAAAATTTGCAAATACTTTGACATTCCAATTCAACATATATCTAATAGTGTTTTAAAAAGAATGAATAGAAAAAGTAATGGAGAAACAATAAAAACTCTAATAAAAAGATTAAGAAAAGAAATTCCAGAAGTAGTGATTCGTACAACCATAATGGTAGGATTTCCAGGCGAAACAAAGGAAGATTTTGAAGAATTATACGATTTTGTTAAAGCTGCAAGATTTGAAAGATTAGGAGCGTTTAGTTTTTCTAAAGAAGAAGGAACACCAGCAGAGAAAATGGAAAATCAAATTCATCCTATGACAAAGAAAAGTAGATATAATAAAATAATGAGTCTTCAACAAAAAATAGCCAGTGAAACTCAGGAAGAAATGGTAGGAAAAGAATTGGAAGTATTAATAGAAACAAAAACATTTGACGGAAAATATTATGTAGGAAGAAGCTATAGAGAAGTTCCAGATATAGATGGATTGATTTACATAGAAATGGTAGATAAAGCACTAGAAGGAAAATTCGTTAAATGTAAAATAACCAAAGCAAGTGGTTATGATTTAATAGGAAAAATTATGTAAAAAATATTGATAATAAATATTAAAAAGGGCCAGCCTATATAGGTTGGTCCTTAAGATTTATTTGTTAAAATCAACTTTAACATTTTTTCTTGCTTCATCATTATCTACATTAAATAATGGTTCAGCTTTGAAATTAAACATAGAAGCTACAATGTTATCTGGAAATACTTCAATTTTAGTATTGTACATTGTAACAGTGTCATTGTAAAATTGTCTAGAAAAAGAAATTTTATTTTCTGTTTCTTTTAAATTATTTTGTAAATCTGCAAAGTTTTGATTTGCTTTTAAATCTGGATAATTTTCAGAAATTGCCATAATAGTTTTCAAAACACCAGATAATTGATTATCTAAATTTGCTTTTTCTTCAATGCCATTAGCATTTGCCCAAGAAGAGCGAAGAGCAGTAACTTTTTCTAAAACCTCAGATTCATGAGTCATGTAACCTTTTACACATTCTACTAAATTAGGAATTAAATCAAATCTTCTTTGAAGTTGAACTTCAATTTGACTCCATGCATTTTTTACTTTTTGTCTTGACTTTACTAAGCCATTGTATACATTAATAATAAATAATGCAATAAGAACTACAATGACTAAAATTATAATAGCAGCTGTCATAATATTTTTACCTCCTTAAATAAATTAATATTATAATACTATAAATAACTAAAAATTACAAGTATTTTTCCCAATTAGGGACAGTCCCCAATTGGGAAAAAGTTGCAATTGGGGACTGTCCCTAATTGCGATTAGCGGCCGCCCATTCCGGCCTCCTCCGCCACCGAAGCCTCCGCCTCCAGAGAAGCCACCTCCTGAACCACTGCCAGAAGAATAGTTGACACTATTGTAAGTAGAGGTGATAGAAGAATTTATACTATGAATAAAGTTATTGTTAAAATTAGTGTGGCTCATTAAGTATAAATAATAATATCCATTAGCGTTCATGTAAGTTTCGTCTAACATTTGTGGGTACACAACTTTTAATTGCTTTAATACTTTGTCTGCAATGCCGAAAGCTGTTGCAAATACTAAATATTTTTCCCACAATACAAGTTCGGGAACTTCTTTTTCGTTCATCATAGAAAAATCTTCCATATAATTTTTTAAGCCTTTCCACGCCTCTTGCTCATCTACACCTTTTTGAGTAAGAGTGTTGTACCTGCTTGATAGTCTAAAAGAATAGTAAGCACATATAATTGATGGAATTAAATTTGCAATCATTAGCAAAGGACTAATTATTACAAGAAAAACGTATCCAAGCCCTTTAAGTGACCAATTTGTGCAATTTTTCTCGTAAGATAAATCAAAATTTGCTTGTGTAATAGCTTCTGTTTTTGCCTTACCAGCAATTGAATTGAAACTAGTTAAACAAGAATTTGAATGATTTTTACAGTATTTTTGAAAATCTTTCATTGTAAAAGAATATGTTGTAGAAACCTTTTTATACATATTAAATACAACTTTTTCAGTTTCTGTTAATAAATTTTCATCCATATTAGTATTTAAAGAAATTTTAATATTATTCTTTTTATCACTTAACATTTCAAAAGTTAAAAATTTTTTTAAACATAAATTAAGCGTTGTAGCAGAAATAATATCAGCTGTATGCATAGAAATAGATGAATTTTTAAAATAATATACAAAAGCTGCTTGTGCTGCAGAAGAAGTTTCGTTAGGTATATCTCTAAAATATTTAGAAGGTATTGTAGGTTTGTAGCTTGGAGCTATTTCTAATTCTTCTTTGTACTTTTTTATATTTTTTACAAAAACAACAGCTAAGAAAATTCCAGCGATATTAGTAATAATAACAAAAGATATGGCAGCAATTCTTATTGCAGTTTCTTGCTTTTTCAATTGCTCTCTTTTGGCATTTGCTTCATCAGCCCATTTGGTTTCTTGGGCTATTATTGAATCCAATTTCGCAGAAGAATATGTATTTTCATTATCAGCAAATACATAAGTTGGTGTAACAACTCTAGCTTCTAACATAGTTCTGCTAGTTAAATTATCTACTTCAAAATAAACAGTATTGCTTGATTTTCTTTCAATGTTTCCATTTAAAGGACCATGTGCCCATACGTGCAAATCATTTAAATCTGTAACCTCGGTAGGAAGAGTAATGGTTCCTGTAACTTTTTTTGCAGGAATGGCAGAAGAGGTTGAGATAAATTGCCAGTAAAATTCGCTGGCATCTGCATAATTTGTAACAGCATCTATAATAGTATAATTCATTTCAAAGGTCCTTCTTGCATACCCATCTACACTTATGCCCCAAGCAATTTCAAACTCACTAGAAGATGTATTTAAAGCATAAAAACAATTTTTAGTAACATGATACATTTCTTGATAAATTTGAGTAAATTCTTTTCGTGTTCCATTTGTAGTTTCTACTAGACTTACATCTTTGAAACCAGAAAAGTTACCTTGATTTAACTTAAAGGTTTTAAATAAAGTATTGGTGTCTTCAATAGAAATATCCCAAATTTCGGTAACATTTGCAGTTCCGTCAGAATTTAAAGTTACTTTATAATTCAAATTGTTTAAAGTTAAGTCGCCAGAAGCGAGTGAATTGCAATTCCATAGCAGTAAAATAAAAAATGAAAATAAAATAACAAAAATAAGTTTTTTTAATTTCATAAAATCCCCCCTTATTTTGTATATTATATAAAAGAAAATATAAAAATACAATAGATTTATTGCATATTAACGTATTAGGTGATATAATTTATCTATCAAATTTTAGGAGGTTTTGAGAATGCAAAAAGAAAACTTTACAATCACAGAGCGGAAAAAATCTACTTATACGTTAAAAGATAGGCAGAAGAATCACGAAGTGAATGTAGAAACCTACATTATTGAGGAGATTTCACAAACCACGGAGGAAAGCAAGGATAGCATTGCTATTTTGCTGGCACAAATTTCCAGCATCTACAAAAATGCTGGAAGAGAAGAGCAACTGAGGGATGATGACCTCATTTTTTGCTTAGAAGAAGTGCTGCTTTCACAGTCTGCAACAGAAAAGTTGGAGATGTTGGTAAAGCAGGACAATATCGAAGCATTAAACAGAGTAATAACTGCAACAAATTCAGTAAAAGCGCTCGAAAAAGAAAAATAATTTAATTACCAAAGATTACCCCAAAAGGACCATGTCCATTTGGGGTAATTTTAAAATATATTTCTATTTTACAACAATATTATAAATTTTATTTTTAACATAAATTTCTTTAACAATTGTTTTTTCTTCAAGTAATCCACATATTATTTTATCTTTGTGGATTATATCTTTTACAAGTTCCTCATCTGCGTTCATTGGAACAGTAACTGTAGCTTTTAATTTACCATTAAATTGTACAGGAAGTTCAATTTCATTATCAATTGTCTTTGCTTCGTCATATACAGGCCAAGAAGATTCACAAATAGGTTTAAATCCTAACTCTTCATTTAGCTCTTCTGTAATATGTGGAGCAATAGGGTTTAATAATGTTAATAATAATTTATAATCTGCTTTAGTTATATTTTCTTGGTCATCATAGCTATTTGCTAAAATCATTAAACTAGATACTGCTGTATTGTATGCCATAGTAGTTAAGTCTGTTTGTACCTTTTTAATAGTCTTATGAATTAAAGATTCTAGTTTTGGAGAATAACTTTCGCCATCTACAACTTTGTCTTTTAAACGAATAATTTTATCTATAAAACGTTTACATCCTTTTAAAGAATCTGTGCTCCAAGGAGCGTCTTGAGTATAGTCACCCATAAACATTTCATAAAGTCTTAAAGTATCTGCACCATATTCTCTAACTATATCATCAGGATTAATAACATTTCCTTTAGATTTACTCATTTTTTCATTGTTTGAACCTAAAACCATACCATGACTAACTCTAGTCCAAATCATTTCTTTATTAGGAACAAGACCTATATTGTAAAGGAATTGAACCCAAAATCTTGCATAAAGTAGATGACGAGCAGTATGTTCCATACCACCATTGTACCAGTCAACTCTTCTCCAATATTTCATAGCGTCCATAGATGCAAATTCTTTATCATTATGAGCATCCATAAATCTTAAGAAATACCAGCTAGAACCTGCCCAGTTAGGCATTGTATCTGTTTCTCTTTTTGCAGGACCACCACAGCAAGGGCAAGTTGTATTAACCCAATCTTTAATGTTTGCAAGAGGACTTTCTCCATTTTCAGTAGGTTCATATTCTGCAACATCTGGAAGTAGTAAAGGTAAATCTTCCTCTTTCATAGGTTGCCATCCACATTTTTCACAATAAATCATTGGAATAGGTTCTCCCCAGAATCTTTGACGAGAGAAAATCCAATCTCTCATTTTATAATTATTTACTTTTCTTGCAATTCCCATGTTAACTAATTTGTCAGTAATAGCAGTTTTAGCTTCTTCAACTGTTAAACCAGTAAATTCTTCAGAATTTATTAACCTACATCCTTTACCTAAATAATCTTGTTTTTCAAAAGCAGAGCTTTCAGTTTCTCTACCATCTATAACTTGAATCATATCTAGGTTATGCTCTTTAGCATATTCAAAATCTCTTTGGTCATGAGAAGGAACAGCCATAACAGCACCAGTACCGTAATCTCCTAAAACGAAATCTCCTAAGAAAATAGGAACTTCTTTACCATTGATAGGGTTAATAGCCATAACACCTTCAACCTTGCAACCTGTTTTACCTTTATTTAACTCTGTTCTATCCATGCTAGATTTTTTAGCAGTTTCTGCAATGTAAGCTTCAACTTCTTCTTTATTTGTAACTCTTGGCATTAATTCTTTAATTAATTTTCCGTCTGGAGCAATAACAAAGAATGTAATACCATATACAGTTTCAATACAAGTTGTGAAAATAGAAAAACTTCCACCACCTGCAATTTTAACATCAAGTTCAACACCAGTAGATTTACCAATCCAGTTAATTTGTCCAAGTTTTACTCTAGGAGCAAAGTTTGTATCATCTAGACCTTTTAGTAAATCTTCTGAATAATCGCTCATTCTAAGCATCCATTGAGATTTTTCTCTTTGTTCAACAGGGCTTCCACATCTTTCGCAAACTCCACCAGCTGCATCTTCATTAGATAAAACTGTTTTACAATTAGGGCACCAGTTAACAGGTATAGTATCCTTGTAAGCCATGCCATGTTTGTAAAATTGTAAAAATTGCCATTGAGTCCATTTATAATATTCTGGGTCTGTTGTAGAAAATTCTCTTGACCAGTCAAAAGAGAAACCTAAATTTTTCATTTGACCTTTAAAAGTATGAATATTTTCTTTAACAGCCTCTTTTGGGTGAATGTGATTTTTAATTGCATATTGTTCAGCAGGAGCACCAAAAGCATCCCAACCCATTGGATATAAAACATTATAGCCTTGCATTCTTTTCATTCTAGCAAGTGCATCTTGTGCTGTATAACTTCTTACATGTCCAACATGAAGACCAGCACCTGAAGGATAAGGAAATTCAACTAATATATAATATGGATCTTTTTTATCGCCTGTAATAGCTTTAAAAGACTCATGTTTATCCCAATATTCTTGCCATTTTTTTTCAACTTCTGTAAAATTATAAGCCATCTATAATCATCCTTTCTTATCTCTATAAATAACGTAATCATTATACTACTTTTTATTTAGAAAATAAAGTAAAATACCTAAAAAAAGTAATTTTTAGGGACGGGCTTAAAAATTTAAAAAATTAATTTATAAAAAAAGAGAAATTAGAGGGAGAAGGATAATTTTGTAATATCATTGATGTTATCTTTAACATCAAAGCAACTACATAAATAAAAAAATAAACCATTCTACTTTTGACAGGGGAAATGGTTTATTAAAACTATATATCGGCAAAACCGTATCTAACGGATTTTTGGTTTTATATTTAAGACAGATTGTTAAAGTCTGTCTTTTTTGTGATATAACAAAAAATCGTTAAAAAATATTTTTAGTTCTAGTATATGGTTTACTTTCATTAGTAAGGCCTAGTAAATAGTCTACACTTGTATTGTAAAATGTAGCTAAAATAATTAGTGAATTAATTGGAATATTAATTTTTCCTAACTCATATTTACTATAATTAGTTTGGGAGATATTAAGTATTTTTGCAATATCTTCTTGTTTTAAATCTTTATCTTCTCTCAAATCCTTTAGACGTAGCATAGAATCCTCCAATAAATTTTTTATAAACATATTTTATAATAGTTAATATACGACTATTGACTTACAGTTATAATTTGACTATAATTTAATTAGTGATATTATTTATCAAAAATAAAAGGAGAAAACATATGAAAATAAATTTAAAGGGTACAAAAGGAATAACATTAGTAGCTTTGGTAGTTACAATTATTATATTAGTTATACTTGCAGGAGTAAGCATAAATTTAGTAATAGGAAATAGTGGAATTATTGCAAAAGCACAAATAGCCAAGAAAAATGCCGAAAATGCAGCATGGTTAGAAAAGGCACAAATGA
>USFC01000027.1 GCA_900553865.1 uncultured Clostridium sp. | reverse complement strand
AAATTAAGACATTTTCTTAAATGATTTATTAAGACATTATCATAAATGAATTATACAAAGAGATTAAAAAGTGTGTTAATCTCTTGAAGAATATGGAAAAATTTGATATAATAACCAAGAATTTAGAAAAAGGAGAAATAGATATGGATTATAAAGAATTAGCTGACTTAATATTTCCAGATGCAAAAGAAATATCATATTATGAGGAAAAATATCCTGAAAGAAATTTACCAGAAGGAGCAATAGTTACTCGTTTTGCACCAAGTCCAACAGGTTTTGTACACTTAGGTTCATTATATCAAGTGGTAGTTGCAAGAAAAATGGCAAAACAAACAAAAGGTGTATTTTTCTTAAGGGTAGAAGATACAGACCAAAAAAGAGAAGTAGAAAATGGTGTAACAGGAATTATAGAATCATTAAAAGATTTTGGATTAACTCCAGATGAAGGAATGACAAGTGAAACAGAAGAAATAGGAAATTATGGTCCATATAAACAATCTTTAAGAAAAGAAATATACCAAGCATATGCTAAACATCTATTAGCGCAAGGAAAGGCATATCCATGTTTTGCAAGTGCAGAAGAATTAGATGAAATGAGAGCAAAACAAGAAGCTGCAAAAGTAAGACCAGGATATTATGGTGTGTGGGCTAAATATAGAAATTTACCAGTGGAAGATGCTGCAGAAAAAATAAAAAACGGAGAACCATATATCATTCGTTTAAAATCACCAGGTAGAGAAGATAGAAAAATAAAACATAAAGACCTTATAAAAGGTAATGTAGATTTTCCAGAAAATGACCAAGATATAGTAATAATAAAGGCAGATGGACTTCCTACATATCACTTTGCACATGCTGTTGATGACCATTTAATGCATACAACACATGTAATAAGAGGTGACGAATGGCTATCTTCAGTTCCACTTCACTTACAATTATTTCAAATGCTAGAATTTAAGGCACCAAAATATGCACATATTGCGCCAATAATGAAAGAAGATGAAGGCGGAAAACGTAAATTAAGTAAGCGTAAAGACCCAGAAGCGGCAGTAAGCTATTATACAGAAATAGGTGTTCCTAAAGAAGCTGTAATTGAATATTTATTAAATATAGCAAATTCAAATTTCGAATTATGGAGAAAACAAAATCCAATGGCTAGTATAGATGAATTTGAATTGCAATTAAATAAAATGAGCGTAAGTGGAGCATTATTTGATATAGTAAAAATACTAGATATTTCAAAAACAGTAATTTCAAAATATAGTAAAGAGGAAATCTACGAAGAAGCTGTAAAATGGGCAAAAGTATATAATAAAGAATTATTTGATTTACTACAAGACAAAGAATATGCTTTAAAAGTATTTGGAATAGAAAGAGGAAATGCAAAACCTAGAAAAGATATAGCAAAATGGGAAGATGTAATGGATAACATTTCATATATGTATGATAGTGAGTTTTATAAAAAAGAACAAGAATATGAATATCAAAAGGTTACAGATAAAGAACTAATTAAAAAAATATTAACTTTATATATGGAAAAATACTATAATGAAGCAGACGACAAACAAACTTGGTTCGATAGAATGAAAGATTTATCAGAAGAAATAGGCTTTGCAAGAGAAGTAAAAGAATATAAAGCTAATCCAGAAGCATATCAAGGACATGTAGGAGATGTAAGTACAGTTATAAGAGTTGCATTAACTTCAAGAAGTAACACCCCAGATATGTATGAAATAATGCAAGTTTTAGGAAAAGAAAGAATCTTCAAAAGATTTGAAACAGCAATCGAAAAATTAAAATAAAAGATTAATCTCCCCTAAAAGTACTAGGTATATTTGGGGGAGAAATATTATTATGTAGAAAGAGAAAATTATGGAATATAATATAGGAGATATTGTAAGAAGTAAAAAAATACATCCTTGTGGAAGCAAACTATGGGAAATTACAAGAGTAGGGGTAGACTTTAAATTAAAATGTTTAGGTTGTGGTCATGTAATAATAGTTGAAAGACCAAAAGCATTAAAGATAATAACTAAAAAAATTGAAAAAGAAGGATAATATAATAAAAACATATGAATTTTCAAAAAAATACTCGTTCAAGCTAAGTTGCACAGTTTTTTTTCAAATTAATATGTTTTTATTTTTATTCAAATCATACTTTATGTAAAGGACAAAAAAGACCCGTCCCCAAATGTCCTTAATTAATTTTGGTATTTATAAATTTTTCAAGTTCTTCCCAAGCGTTATCTGTATAAATTTTTCTTTCGGCCGAGAAAGGAATAAAAGTTAAATCTTTTAAAGGATTTAATTTATCTTGCAAATGAGTAACTTGAGCGTCTACTTTAGTTACAGCAATTTTATCTGCCTTATTTGCAATAATAATGCAAGGTCTTTGGCTATCAATAATGTATCTGTACATTAGTTTATCATTCTCACTAGGGTCATGTCTAATGTCAATTAAAAATACAATTAATGCAATATCTTTACTATTATTTAAATATTGTTCAATGAATTGACCAACTCTATCTTGTTCTTTTTTAGACATTTTACTATATCCATAACCAGGTAAATCTACAAAATAAAATTTATTATCCATATTGTAAAAGTTAATTTGTCTTGTTTTTCCCGGTTCACTACTTGTTCTAGCAAGTTTTTTTCTATTAACCATAGTATTTATAAAAGAAGATTTACCAACATTAGACTTACCAACTAAAACAATTTGAGGTAAGTTATCATCTGGGTATTGTGCAGGTGAAACTGCAGAAATTTTAAATTCTGGATTTTTAATTAACATGTAATTTTTTCCTTTCCACCCATGTATGGTCTTAAAACTTCTGGAACTGTAATGCTTCCATCTTCATTATAGTTATTTTCTATAACTGCAATTAATCCTCTAGGTGTTGCAACAACAGTATTGTTTAAAGTATGTGGATAATAATTTCCTTTTTCTCCTTTTACACGAATGCCTAATCTACGTGCTTGGGCATCTCCTAAAGTTGAACAACTGCATACCTCAAAGTATTTTTGTTGTCTTGGACTCCAAGCTTCGATGTCACAAGATTTTACTTTTAAGTCTGCTAAATCTCCACTGCAACAGTCAAGTTGTCTTACTGGAACATTCCAACTTCTAAATAAATCTACACTTAATTTCCACATTTTATTATACCAATTCATAGAATCTTCAGGTTCGCATAAAACTATCATTTCTTGCTTTTCGAATTGATGTACACGGTATAAACCTCTTTCTTCTAGTCCATGAGAACCAATTTCTTTTCTAAAACATGGAGAATATGAGGTCATACTAATTGGAAGTTCATCTTTCTTTATAAGTTGGTCTTTAAATTTACCTATCATAGAATGTTCAGAAGTACCAATTAAATATAAATCTTCGCCTTCTATTTTATACATCATAGCATCCATTTCTTCAAAACTCATTACACCAGTTACTACATCACTACGAATCATAAAAGGTGGAATTGCATAAGTGAAACCATTATTTATCATATAATCACGTGCGTAAGCAAGCATGGCTTCGTGAAGCCTTGCAATATCTCCTATTAAATAATAGAAACCTACACCACTTGTACGACCTGCAGATTCTTTATCCATACCATGAACTTTTTCAATAATATCAGCATGGTGTGGAATTTCAAAAGAAGGAACAGTAGGTTCACCAAATCTTTGAACTTCAACATTTTCTGAATCATCTTTTCCAATAGGAACAGATGGGTCAATTATGTTAGGAATTTTCATCATTCTTTCTTTAATTTCAGTAGAATAATGTTCTTCTAATTTTTCATTTTCTACTAAGTCATCATTAATTTTTTTTACTTGTAATTTGATTTCTTCAGCTTCATCTTTTTTACCAGATTTCATTAACATACCTATTTGTCCACTTAAAGTATTTCTAGAAGCACGAAGCTCATCACCTTTTAATTTAACTTCACGATTTTTTAAATCTAAATCAATAACTTCATCAACTAAGCAAAGCTTATGGTCTTGAAATTTGTTTTTGATGTTTTGTTTTACAACATCAGGATTTTCTCTTAAAAATTTAATATCAATCATTTTTTCCCTCCTACAGTACCATTTGGAACGTTTTCTTTTGGTTAAGGAAGTCCCTTTTGGTAATTATATAATTGCTAAAGATTTGTAAGAGTATATTTAAATCTTTTTTTATAGCTCTTAATAGTGTATATAGTTTAACACAGAAATAGTAAAAATACAACAAAATTTGAAAAAAACTTGGGCGATAAAGCTAGAAGTAAAGCATAGAGGATAGTATATAAAATGATGTATTTGAAGTAATAAAAAAGAATATAAAATATTTTATTGGAAATAATAGGATAAATAAAACAAAAGGAGTAAATTACATGTTTATAGGAATATTAAAATTTTTAATGTATTCAATGGTAATTGTTATAATTTCCAAATACGTATTAGTAAGGTTGCTTAGAGCTTTCGCATCAAATTTGAACTTATCTTCGAAGACTATAGGAAATATTGCTGGCGTAGCAACATCTATGCCAGAGTTACTTACAGTTTCATTTTCAGCTTTTGCGGGACTTATAGCTACAAGTATATATAATATAATAAGTTCAAATACAATAAATTTATTACAGTATATATTAGCAGTATTTTTAAATAAAAATCAAACACAATTAAAAAATAAAGGATTAAAAATAGAACTTTTATTAGTAGCGTTTACAATAATAATTCCAGTTCTCATGTTAATATTTAACATAGACTTTAGAATTCAAATAGTTCCTATTTTTCTAATCTTATTTGCTTTTTTCTATTATATAAATGCAAATGTGCATAAATTATATTTAAAAAAGGAAAAAAAAGAAAAGTCCAAAAACAATGTGAAGAATAATAAGTCAAAAGCATTTATAATAGTAAAATATACAATTTATTAGTTACATCAGTAATATTGTACTTAATAGGAAATGAGCTAAGCAAAGCATTAGAAGAATTAGCAAGAATTTTTAATATACCAGAAATTATGCTTGGAATTGCATTAGGTTTTATAACAAGCCTGCCAGAACTTATAACTTTCTTTGAATCACAAAAACATTATAAGGAAGAAAAAACAGAAGGAATTGTAGAGGCAACTAACAATTTATTAGCTTCGAACATTTTAAATTTATTTATTATACAAAGTGTAGGTATAATAATTATAAATTTGGCATAATATTCAAAAAAATGAATATAATAGTAATAGTATAAAGATTTGTGAGGGGGAGTGCAATATAGCACAAAAATGTATGGAAGAAGAATACCTTAAAGATATAAAAATAATAGAAAAGACAGAAGAGGAAAAAGAAAATGAATTAATATTAAGTATAATAAAAACTAAAAAAGAATTAGACTTGGCAATGCACAACTTTGAATATGCAGAAGAAGATTTAATAGATTATTATACTTATCAGATAAAAGCCAATAGAGCCAAAATAAATTATTTATTAAAAGCTGCAAAGAAGAAGCGGAATGAGTATAAATATGTTAGAACAAGCTGAACTAAAATATAATAAAGTAATATAGTAATATTTGTCCGATATCAATCATAAAAATATAAAAAAGAAAAGGTGATTGATAGATGGAAACAAATAGTATTATAGTGTATATAGCATGTATTATTTTCTTGTTTTTAATAGGAAAATTTTTAGTATGGCCAATAAAAAATATATTAAAATTGGTTGGAAATTCTGTAATAGGTGGAATCTTAATTTTTATAGTAAATAGTATTGGAAGTTTTTGGGGATTTCATATAGGGTTAAACATAGGAACAGCAATTATTACAGGAATATTAGGAATACCGGGAGTAATACTTTTAGTCTTTTTAAAGTTTTTATAAATAAAAGTAGATTAATTAAAGTGCATTTTACATTTTAGTTAATCTACTTTTAAATTTTAATAATTTTCAGCTTTTATTTCAAAATAAGATTGTGGGTGTTTGCAAACAGGGCAAAACTTTGGAGCTTCTGTTCCAACAACAATATGACCGCAGTTTCTACATTTCCAAATAACAATACTACCTTTTTTAAATACTTCGCCTTCTTGCATATTTTCTAATAATTTTCTATATCTTGCTTCATGTTCTTTTTCAATAGCGGCAATTCCTCTAAATGTAGCAGCAATTTCAGTAAAGCCTTCTTCGTCAGCTTCTTTTGCGAAAGTGTCATACATATCTGTCCATTCATAATTTTCGCCAGCGGCAGCATCTGCTAAATTTGCTTTAGTATCTCCAATTCCATTTAAATATTTTAAATGAATTTTAGCGTGTTCTTTTTCATTTTCAGCAGTTTCTAAAAATATTGCAGCAATTTGTTCATAACCTTCTTTTTTGGCAACACTTGCAAAATATGTGTATTTATTTCTAGCTTGAGATTCACCAGCAAAAGCAGCTTGTAAATTAGCTTCTGTTTTTGATCCTTTTAAATCCATAAAAAAATACCTCCTTAAATAATTTATATATTCTATATTTATATAACAAAAATACAAGTAAAGTCAAGATATTTGGAAAATAAACAGTAAAAAAGAGTAAAATAAAATAGTAAATAGCTACTTGACAAAATGAAAACTTAATGAAAGAATAATAAAGATAAAATAAAAAGGAGTTGAAAATAAATGGAAAAAGTAAGAGGATTTGAAATAGCAAAAGGATTTGAAGACAAAGAAATAAATTTGCCAGTTAGAAAAACAAAATATTCAGCAGGTTATGATGTAGAAGCAGCAGAAGACTGTGTAATACCATCATTTAAAAAAGGAATGAAACCAACATTAATAAAAACAGGAATTAAAGCATATATGCAAGATGATGAAGTACTAATTCTAGCAAATAGAAGCTCAAACCCAAGTAAAAAAGGTTTAATTTTAGCAAATAGCATAGGGGTAATAGATAAAGATTACTATGGAAACGAAGATAATGATGGGCATATAATGTTTGCATTTTTTAATGTGAAGGATGAAGATGTAGAAATAAAAAAAGGAGATTGCATAGGACAAGCAATTTTTCAAAAATATTTTATAGCAGACGAAGATAGGGCAGAAGGTGCAAGAACAGGAGGCTTTGGCTCAACAAGTAAATAAACCTGAAAAAGCCATTAAGGTAAATAAATTTTACTTTAATGGTTATTTTTTAGTACAATTTAAGTACGTCTTCGATAACATAAGATATAGGTAAAATATCTTCGTTATCGGATTGAATGTGAAAAATAGGAGAACCAGTATTTATATCTTTATAAACAGATACAGTAATAGTACCACATTTTTCACCTGTTATATTTTGCATAGAATTTCTTATTTTCATATAAACACCCCGTTTCATTTTTTTTGCTTAATTTTTTTAGCGATAAACAGTAATATGTCACATTAAAAACGCGAAATTTGTCGAAAATTGAAACCTAGATTAAATTTTTTAAAAAAAATTTTAATAATTAGTAAAGAGAGTATAAAAATAGGCATGGGTTAATATATTATATGAAAAGATATTTATTTACTTTTAATAAAAAGGGAGTTATAATACGAATTAACTAATTAACTTTTCTATTTTAAGAAAGGAGAAATTACTATGAGGAAGCGGGAAAAAAATTTAATAATTGCTCTTATTCTAATGCCAATTATTTGTATAATTACAATGATAATTGGGTCAATCTTTAACATTACTAAAATTGTTGTGGGTATTATTGCAACAATTGTTTTATTCGTTATTATTTTGAAGATTTGTATGGCACTTATTAGTGCATATAGGTCAAATATAAAAAAATAATTTCGGAAAAAAGGCAACATATAAAAAAGCTTTGCTAAGTATTTAGCTCAAATTTTACTTCATAAAATTTAGCAAGTTAACCAAAAAAGAGGCATGAAAAGTTTTCAAATATTTTAGAAAAAATTCATGCTTCTTTTTGGTTGTAAAAAACTTTATAAAAAAGTTAAAATTTTCTTCTTAATTGCTTTACTATGCCTATAATTTTAACAGTAAGATTTTCAATATTAGAGTAAGTAAAAAAAAGAGGAGCATAATGTGGATTAAAGGCTTGAAGAACTATACCGGTATCACTTTTTTGCACTTTTTTTATAGTTATTTCATCATTATTTATAATAGCAACCACAAGGTCACCATTTTCAAAATCATGTTGCTCTTTAATAACAATAATGTCATTTTCAATTAAAACAGGTGACATAGAATCATCCTTTACCTTTAAAGCAAAATAATTATCACCATTACTAATAATGCTTTTTTCTATGTCTACAGTACCTATTATATTTTTAGGGCATAAAACATTGAAATCAGAAACTATACAATCAAAAATATTAATAGAAACAACATTATTTTCTAATTTATCTAATTTTGTACTTGTACTATTTCCCATAGAAGTGTCGTAGCCCATAAGCCATACTTCATCTACCTCAAGAGCTTTGGCTAAAATTGCAAGTTTTTTTTGTTTTGCATTTGCTACTCCAGATAAATATTTGTTAATTAAAGTTTTATCCAATTTAGTTTTTTCAACCAAATCAACTTGTTTTATATTCCTATATTCCATAGCTTTTTTTAATCTATTTTGAAAAGTATCT
Source organism: uncultured Clostridium sp. (assembly GCA_900553865.1). Taxonomy (GTDB): domain Bacteria; phylum Bacillota; class Clostridia; order TANB77; family CAG-508; genus UMGS1663. The sequence goes on along the minus strand of USFC01000027.1, from coordinate 9,627 downwards.
ATAATTTGCATAACTTACCTCCAGTAAGTAAATTATATGGAAAAATTGAAAAAAAATCAACAATAAAATAGAAAATTATAAAAAAAGTTGAAAAAAATTCAAAACTATGTTGACATTGCATTTACAGTTTGATAATATGGTTAAAATAAGTTGAACAAAATTCAACAAAGAATAAAACTAAAAGGATAAAACAAATGAAAAAAATTAAAGAAATTATGATAGGAACAAGTATATTTTGGTTACCAATAGTAGGTGGATATATGGCAAAAATTTTAATTTGGTTTTTACTAAATAGGTTAAAAATTTAATAAAAATTGTAGAATTGGAAAAATTTGACATGGAAAAATAAAATTAGTTCTTTTATAATAAAAATAAGAGGTGGAAACAAGTTGGATAAATATGAAGCAACAATAAAAGAATTGAGGATTTTATTAAATCAAAATAGAAATCTAACTTCAGAAGAATGGAATAAATATTCAAAGGAAAAAGGTTATTTAAGTGCTGTTACAATATTAGCTAGAGAAGATGCAACAGATTGGGAAAGATTAAAAAGAAAGCTTAGAAAAAAAGACAAAAAGTTAGATACTAAAATAGAAAAAGTAAGGCATGAGTTAAATAAATCAATAGAAGAAACAGGTTTGGATTCAAGAAAAACAAAAGAACTTAGTTTAGAAATTAATGAATTGATAAATTTATATTATGCTACAAAGGAAGAAGCATATGTTAGAAAAAGAAAAGAATATCCATATAATTCAAAAATAATAAAAGAATATAAAGAAAGCTATGCAGCATTAAAAAGTATTTGTATAGAAAAAAGCAGATTTTTAACAACAAAAGAGTGGAATAGCATAGCTAAAAAGAATACATACTTAAGTTGCCAAGCAATGGAATATGTTTTAGGATTAACGTGGAATGAAATTCGAGAAAAAATTTTAAAAGAAATATAAAAAATATAAAGCAAGACCGCAACCATATTAATGGATTGCGGTTATTTTGTCGAAACTCAGTTTTTTTGACATAGAAAAAATAACACTATATAATAAAAAAAGAGATAGTTCAGCTGGAACTGAAACTATCTCAAGAGTGTATACTTGATTCCTAAAATATACAAATAAAGTATATATTCAATTTAGAGAAAAGTCAAATTGGAGGTATATTATGAAAAGCGAAGTAGAAGAAGAAATAATTAAGGAAATTATGGAAGAATGCAACTGGAAGGAAAGAATTGTAGTTAGATTATTTAAAAAAGTAATACTCAAAACATATAATTATACAAGAGTAAATATTGTTAATAAATTGCTATAAATGGAGATATAGCTGATAAATAAATTAACATACACATACAATAATAAAAAAATAAAAGCGAGATGTAAAATCTCGCTTTATGGCTGGGCTGGCTAGATTCGAACTAGCGCATGCCAGAGTCAAAGTCTGGTGCCTTACCGCTTGGCTACAGCCCAATATACTAAATATAAATGGGGTGGAATATGGGACTCGAACCCATGGTCTCCAGTGCCACAAACTGGCGCGTTAACCAACTACGCTAAATCCACCATTTCTCAATGCATTTATTATTTTAACGTATTTTATTAAACTTGTCAACTAATTTTTAAATTTTTCTTTTATAAAAGTGTAAAAAAATTGAAAATTTGATTTTTGGGGCAAAATTTAGTATTATATAAGTAACTGGAAATTAAAAGTAGGAGAAAATGTAAAGTGGCAAAAACTATATTGAAAAATACTTCAGCTCAAATAGTTGAAAAAAAATCTAAATTTATAGCTAATATCTATCATGTTCAAACACAAGAACAAGCAGAAGAAATTTTAAAAGAAACAAGGAAGAAATATTATGATGCTAGACATAACTGCTATGCATATTCGATTTTAACAAAAAATGGAATAATAAACAAAATGTCAGATGATGGAGAACCAAGTGGAACAGCAGGAGCTCCAATACTAAATATTATAACCAAAAATGAAATAACAAATATATTAGTAATAGTGACTAGATATTTTGGAGGAGTACTACTAGGTACAGGGGGATTGGTAAAAGCTTATTCAGAAGCAACAATAAAAGCTTTAGAAAACGCTAAAATGGCAAATGAAGAATTAGGCTTTGAGGTAAAGCTAGTAACAACATATAGTGAATTAGAAAAAGTAAGATATTATTGTGAAAAAAATAAAATTTGCATAGAAACAATAGAATATGACGAAAAAGCAAATCTTGTAGTAGAAGTGAATAAAAAAGAAAAAGAAACCCTTCAAAAAATAATAGATGAGGGAAAAATAAATGTAGAAAAAATAGATGTTATAAAAGAGAAAAATATAAGAAAAAACCTTGAAATATAAATGAAAAATGCAAAAACTTGAAAAAATTTCCAAAAAGTATTGCAAAATGCTAAAAATCATAATATAATTTGAATTGTAAATTTTTTACAAAAATTGTAGTTAGGGGGAATACCAAAGTGAAAAATAAGATTAGGGTTTTAATTGCAGACGACAATTTAGAGTTTGCCATGACTTTGCATGATAATTTGTCGCAAGACGATGACATGGAAATAGTAGGAATGGCAAAAGACGGAGAAGAAGCATATAACATGATAAAAGAAAGACAACCAGATATTGCATTATTAGATGTTATAATGCCTCATTTAGATGGATTAGGTGTATTAGAATTAATAAATTCTACGCCACTAGAAAAGGTACCATTGTGCATAATGCTTTCAGCAGTAGGACAAGACAAAATAACACAAAAAGCCATTGGGTTAGGAGCAGAATATTATGTTGTAAAGCCTTTTGACATTGATGTGTTAATGAAAAGAATGAAAGAATTTAAGTTTTATGAGCCAATACCAGCTAAAGGTGGGTTTACAAGCAGAGAAATAAAATCACAATATATAGAACTTGCACCAGAAAGTAAAAAGGATGAAAATAATTTAGAAGCGCTAGTTACAAATGTAATACATGAAGTAGGAGTACCTGCTCATATAAAAGGTTACCAATATTTAAGAGAAGCAATAATGATGGTAGTAAATGATATAGATATAATAAATCAAATAACAAAGCAATTATACCCAGAAATCGCCGAAAAATATAAAACAACTCCTTCAAGAGTAGAAAGAGCAATTCGTCATGCAATAGAAGTTGCATGGGGAAGAGGTCAAACAGATACAGTAGAAAGTATCTTCGGATACACAGTATCAGCAAGCAAAGGAAAGCCAACTAACTCAGAATTTATAGCAATGATAGCTGACAAACTAAGACTAGAAATGAAAACAGCATAATAAATAATATAAAAAAGTAGATGAATTTTAATTCACTGAGAATAAAAGAATAATAATTAATTAGATATTTTGTGTAAATAAAAAAATAACCATTTATCAATTTAAATAGCCTAAATTATTAAAACGAAATAATTAATAAAAAGGTGTTATTTAAAATTAAATGGTTATTTTTATTATAAATTTTTTTGAGTATCACAATTGCTTTTTATATTTTAAAAAACTTCTATTTTGGCATTCTAAGCTTCTTCAACTTCTTTTTTTGTTTTGGCATCAGTTTTATCCTCTTTCTTTAGTTCCAATTCAGAAGTACAATGAGGACATCTTGTAGCCTTTATATTTATTTCAGATAAGCAAAAAGGGCATATTTTTGTAGTTGGCTCTGGAGCTGGTTTTTCTTTAGCTTTTCTTTTCTTTAAAAATTTATTCTTCTTAGTCATTTTATCTAAATCTTGCTTTGCTCTGTCATTTAACTTATTAATAGTACGTATAGCAATAAAAATAGAAAATGCTATAATTAGAAAGTCTACAATAGTTGTAATAAAAGAACCATATTTAATAGAAGAATTTCCAACAGTAAAAACTAAATCTGAAAAATCAACTTTACCTGTAAAAATAGAAATAGCAGGCATAATTATATCATTAACTAAAGATGTAACTATTTTTTGAAAAGCACCACCAATAATAACTCCAATGGCCATATCCATAATATTTCCTTTTAAAGCAAATTCTTTAAATTCTTTTAACATAATAACACATCCTTATTTTTAAGTTTACATATAAAATAATATGCTAAAATAGTCGAAAAGTCAAGAAATATGTCAAAAAAAACTAATATTATGTAAAGAAAAAACAAGAATAAAATAAGCTTAAAAAGAAACAATAAACGTAATAAATGCAAATAGTCAAATAATATGAATAAATAGAAAAATAAAACATAATTTATTGTAAGAAAAAATAAAGGAGATGGAATATGGTTTTAGACTATTATAGTGAAGAAAATAATAATGAAAAACATAAGTTTATGAAAGAATTTAGAAATTTGTTAAGTGAAGAAAAAAAGCAAAGAAACTATGTAGATTTAGTTTTTGTATGTATAGGAACAGATAGAATGACAGGGGACTGTTTTGGTCCAATAGTAGGGAGCAGGCTAAAGGAAATGCTAGAATGTTATAACATATTTAATATAAATATCTATGGAAATTTGGAAGAAAACATATGTTATACGAATGTTGAAAAAACAATAAAATTAATAGAGAATTCACATCCAAATGCTTGCATTATTGTGGTAGACGCAGCACTTTCGAAAAAAGAAAATGTAGGAAAAATTTTTGTAAAAAAGGAAAAAACAGTTTTAGGAAGAGGATTAAACAAAAATAAAATAGAATTGGGAGATTTAAGTATAAAAGCGGTAGTCGGAAAAAACAATAAGCTGCCATACTATAATTTCAATATATTGCAAAATGTGCCTTTAAATACAGTAATAAAACTTGCAAATGTAGTTGCAGACGGAATAGTAGAAATTGTTAAATATGGATAAATAAAGTATAATAAAAATAAAAATGGAAAAAATTTATATAAACCAGTTAATGAAAGAAAGGTGGTTTATATGGAAACAAAAATGATGAAAAATATGGTAGTACTAAGAAATATACCTTCAAATATAGTAGAAGAAGCATATATTGTATTTAAAGACAATGTAAAAATACATATGAGGGGAAAAGAGGAACATGAGAAAATATATGCAGTAAGTGAAGCAGAAATGATAGTTTCAGATTATATATCCAAAATAGAAAAAAGAGAAGATGAATTAGGAAAAGGAAGCAAAGTGATAAAAGAAAAATATAAAAGATTAAAAGCATTTACTATATTTTTAGCCATGTTTAGCATTTTAAGCATATGCACAATATTATTAAGATAAAATTAAAAAAATGGATTTAGGTAAAAGAAACTTAAGTCTATTTTTTTATGGTTAAAAATATTAAGAATGCCTCCTTTGCTTCCTATGCAAAAATTAATATGAATAAAAAGACAAAACAAGCATATAAATGAAGCAAAGAAAAAACAAAGGAAGAGGTGTAAAAGTTTGGAACGAGTAATAAGTGCAGAAGAAAGAATAAGAAAAGCAGAAGAAATATATCAAAGAAGAAAAAATCAAAATAGCGGTGGAGTTAGGGTATCAACAAGAAATGTAAATACTGGAACAAAAAGAGAATATATGCTATTTAAAAAACTTATTTTACAAATAGCAATTTGTCTACTGATATATCTGATTTTTTATTTAATAAAAAATTCAAATTATATATTTTCAGAAAATGTAATAAACAAAACGCGTGAAATTTTATCGTATGATATAGATTTTCAAAAGTTATACACAAGTGCAGAAGAATATTACAATAATAATTTGAAGGGATTAATAGTAATAAAAAATAATGAAGAAACCACAAATGAAATAGAACATACAGAAACAAACGAGCAAGCAGAAAATGCAAACGAAGAGAATATAAATGAACAAACTGTAAATGAACAAACAACGAATGAACAAGTAGAAGGAGGAATTGGCGGAGGAGAAGATAGCCAAGAAGAGCTTAGTCAAATTGCAGAAACCTCTGCTGATGAAGAACAACAAACAACGCAGCCATTATCTCAAATGGAGGAAGATGCTAAATATATTAAAGAAAATTATAGTTTTACATTACCCTTAAAAGGGACAATAACTTCAAGATATGGACCAAGAACTCCAACTGAAATTGTATCTGCAAATCACGCAGGAATAGATATAGCAGTAAACGCAGGAACAAAATTTGTTGCAGCAATGGAAGGCGAAGTTACATTAGTTTCAGACGAAGGAGGCTATGGAAATCATGTATATATTCAAAATGGTGATGTTGTGACTTTATATGCACATTGCAAAACCATATATGTAAAGCAGGGAGATAAAATAGCAAAGGGTGAACAAATAGGTGAAGTGGGAGATACAGGAAATGCCACAGGTCCACATCTACATTTTGAAATAAGAAGAGAAAACAGAATAGTTAATCCAGAATATGTATTAGACTTTTAAAAAGGTTTATGGGTAACCTTTAAAAACCTAAATATTATACAAGGAGAGTATGGTCTATTTAAAAGGTTAAATTAATCATACAAGATAATAAAATTGAAAATAAAATTACATTTAAAATTATTTATTTTTATTCTTATTTTTATTCTTACAAAACAAATAAAAATATATGGAATACTAATGTTTTTTGCATTTATTCATGAATTAGGTCACATGCTAAGTGGAATACTTTTAGGTTTTAAACCTGAAAGCCTAGAAATTATGCCATTTGGACTTTCAATAGGTTTTAAAAGTAAAGTAGAAAACTATAATAAAAAAATAAAAAAGGGAACATTATTAACACTAAAAAAAATTATTATTGCAGCAAGTGGACCTTTCACAAATTTAGTATTTATAATAATATTTTTAATTTTCCCAATATCCTTTGTAGGAATAAGCAGAGAATTAATTATATACTCCAATATACTTATAGCAATATTTAACCTAATTCCTATATATCCACTAGATGGTGGAAGAATTATAAATGAAATTTTACATATATTCTTAGGAAGAAGAGATGCATATAAATATACAAACATAATCTCAAATTTAACAATAAGCATAACAACAGCAATAACTAGCATAGTAATATTAAAAATAAAGAATATTGCAATATTAATTATACTTGCATATTTATGGTATTTGGTAATAAAAGAAAACAGAAGATATAAAAATAAATTAAAAATATATAAAAAAATAGATGCTACAGTAAGTTAAACTGTAGCATTATTATTGACACAAGGGTGTTTTCGTGCGATAATAGAAGCGATGTAAAAAGGAGTTATACTATGGAAACGGAAAATAAAAAAGCCATTATAGAAGCAATATTATTTGCTTGTGGAAGAGAAGTAAAAATACAAGAATTAATGTCAGCACTAGAACTAGGAAGTAATGAAATTCTAGAATTAATAGAAGAAATGAAAAATGAATATGAAAAAGCTGGAAGAGGAATAGAAATAATAAAAGTTAATGATGCAATTCAATTAACTACCAAAAAAGAATATTATGAATATATATATCCAATATTTGACAAAAGAAGTAAACCGAACTTATCAAATGCAGCTTTAGAAACCTTATCAATAATTGCATATAACCCAAAAATAACAAAAGCAGAAATAGAATCAATTCGTGGAGTTGGTTCAGATGGAACAATATATAAACTATTAGAATATAACTTAATCGAAAACATAGGAAAGGCAGATGCGCCAGGAAGGCCAAGCATGTATAGCGTAACGAATGAATTCTTAAAAATGTTTGGCATTACATCTTTAGACGACTTGCCAGAACTTCCAAGATATAAATTAGATGAAAATCAACAAATAGTAATAGATGATATTATAAAAGAAAATAATGAAGAAGCGGAAAAAGAAGAAGAAAACATAGAGGCTCCAATGCCCGAAAGGGAAGAAGATAATAGGTAAGGTTAAACGTGAGGAAAAATTTAAGTATATGAAAATGTATTCAATTAGTATTTACGTATTAAATTAAAATGAGAAAATTTAAAGAAAAGAGGAGCAAAAATGAAATTAAGTGAAAGTTATTTTTATACACTAAGAGAAGATGTAAAAGATGAAGAATCTGCAAGTGGAAATTTACTTGTAAAAAGTGGAATGTTCAAAAAAGTAGGAAATGGTATTTATATGAAAATGCCATTAGGACAAAAAGTATATGAAAACGTAAAAAATATAGTTAGAAAAAATATGAATGAAGCAGGGGCACAAGAAGTAACAATGCCAATGCTTTTACCAATAGATGTTTTCCAAAAATCAGGAAGATATGAACTATTTGGACCATCAATATTCAAATTAAATGATAGATACAATAGACCATATGTATTAGGGCCAACTCATGAGGAATTTTTTGTATTGGCTTCAATGATGAAAGCAAAATCATACAAAGATTTTCCATATACTTTGTATCAAATAGGTAATAAATATCGTGATGAAGTAAGACCACGTTTAGGTCTAATTAGAACTAGAGAATTCACAATGAAAGATGCATACAGTTTTGACATAAACCAAGAAGAATCAGACAAATCTTACAAAAAACAATTTGATGCATACAATAAAATCTGCAAAGAAGTAGGACTAAATTATGTAGTAGTAAGAGCAGATACAGGCGTTATGGGTGGGCTTTTATCTGAAGAATTCCAAGCAATAACAGATGTTGGAGAAGATATTTTAGTTTTATGTGATAATTGTGATTATGCATCAAATATAGAAGTTAGTAAATGTGTGGATGAAGAAATAGAAAGTAAAGAAGAAAAGAAAAAATACGAAAAAATGAATACTCCACATGTAGGAACTATTGACGAATTGGCTAAATATCTACATGAAGATCCAGCAAAATTTGTAAAAACTTTAATATACAAAGTAGATGACAAATTCTATGCATGTATGGTACAAGGAAACAAAGATGTAAATGAAGTAAAAATACAAAAACTATTAAATGCCAAAGAAGTAGCTTTAGCAGAACCAGAAGATGTAAGAAGAATTACAAACGCAGAGGTAGGCTTTGCAGGACCAATAGATTTGGACATTCCAGTTATAATGGATAATGGAGTGAAATATATGAAAAACTTCTTGGTAGGAGCTAATGAAACAGATTATCATTATATAAATGTAAATGTAGAAGACTTTAAAGTGGAAATGGTAGCAGATATTAGAAATGTACAAGAAGGAGATATTTGCCCATGTTGTGGTAAAGGTCATTTAGTATTCAAAAAAGGAATAGAAGTAGGAAATACATTTAAACTAGGAACAAAATATAGCGAAAGTTTAGGATTAAACTATTCAAATGAAAATAATGAATTAAAACCAGTAGTTATGGGATGCTATGGAATAGGGATTGAAAGAATTATAGCCGCAATAGTGGAGCAAAATCATGATGAAAAAGGTATAATTTGGCCAGCAAATATAGCACCATTTAAAGTAGCTATAGTATTAATTAGTGGTAAAGATGAAAAACAAGTAAAAGTAGCAAACGAATTATATGAAAAATTACAAAGCATTGGAATAGACACAATATTAGATGACAGAAATGAAAGACCAGGAGTAAAATTCAATGATATGGATTTAATTGGAATTCCAGTAAGAATAACAGTAGGCAAAAAAATTGAAGAAGACAAAGTTGAATTTAAATTAAGAAATTCAGAAGAAATTCAAGTAATAGAAATAAATGAAGCAATAGAAAAGATAGAAAGGACATTTGGGGACGGGTCACTTTTGTCCTTTACATAAAATAAAA
>USFC01000026.1 GCA_900553865.1 uncultured Clostridium sp. | reverse complement strand
AAATTAAGACATTTTCTTAAATGATTTATTAAGACATTATCATAAATGAATTATAAATTCTATAAAAATTTCAACTTAAAAATTGATATATTCAGTAAAGTGTAGTAAAATAAGAAAAAAAGAATAAGAGATAAAGTTTAAAAACTCCATAGACAGTCCGCAGTTTGTGCAATTAAACTAAACGATGTAAGTTTTATCTGCCAAGAGCTTCTAGTGGAGTTTTTTCTGAAACTTACATCGTTTAATTTCTTATTCATTTGTCGCTGAGATTGATTTTTAACTTTTAAACAGAATATGAGTAGAAAATGAAGGAGAGATATATATGTTGCATAAAATGAAATTAAATGAAAGTCCATTTGAAAGAATGAAGAGTGGAACAAAAACAATAGAATTTAGATTGTTTGATGAAAAAAGGAAAGCAATAAGGGTTGGAGACAAAATAGAGTTTTCAAAATTACCGGATTTACAAGAAAAATTGCTAGTTGATGTTGTTGAATTATATAGAGAAAATACTTTTGAAAATTTATTTAGAAAGCTATATACTGATGAAGAAGAGATAACAAGGAAGACTAAAGCTATGTATGAAATCTATTCACTAGAAAAAGAACAACAATATGGTATTTTAGGAATCAAAATAAAAATCAATGTAGACAATTTAAAGGAAAGTCTCGAAAAATTTAATCCATATAATGAGCAAGAAGAAGTGGAAAGAAAAATAATTGATAAAATGAAAAAGGATGGAATTATTAAGAATATTTAATAACAATTTGAAATGGAGAAATAAAATATGCGAAAATTAAATTTAATAGTAGTATTTAATGAAGATTTAAGTAAAACTCTTTTTTGCATAAGAGCAAAGGAACCATATAAAGGGTTATATAATTTTGTCGGTGGTAAAGTAGAAGAAAATGAGTCTAATGATGAGGCAGCGTACAGAGAATTATTTGAAGAAACAGGAATCTCAACCAGAGATATAGAATTAGACCATTTTATGGACTTGAATTATTTTAAATATGAAAATAATTTGCAAGTTTATTATGGAATTTTAAAACATGAAGTAAATTTAGTAGAAGAAAAAAATAAATTAGAATGGGTAACTATAAATGAGAAACTATTAGATAATTCTAAATTTGCAGGAAACTATAATATACCTCATATCATAAGACAGATAAAAGTATATTTAAAGAATGGTACAGGAATTGATAGATATTAGAAAGTTAGAAATATAGAAATAAAAATAAACATGGTAGATTTAAAGATATTACAAAAAACATATCAAAATAAAGTGGATAAAGGATTTAATGTAACAGATGTAAATAAAGAATTTTGCTTAACTTATGGAGAAATTGCTGAAGCTTATGAGGCATGAAGAAAAAAGAAAGATGATTTAGGGGAAGAACTAGCTGATGTTGCTATATATTTATTAGGGTTATCAGAAATATTGGGTGTAAACTTAGAAAATGAAATACAGAAAAAAGTTTATAAAAATTCTAAAAGAGAATATAAAGTTATTGGTGGTGTTAATACAAGAGTTAAAGAATTTGAAGATGATTCAGAAAGATAAATCTCAGCTACAACTTACAATTTATAATTGAAATTATTTGCAAATTAATAATCTTATTTCCATTAAAGGGTATGGAAGTTCCTATAGTAGAATTTGCGTAGGAGTACAAATTTGAAAATCATTTATATAAAATAAAAACTCACGAACTTTTAAGTACGTGAGTTGATTTCAATTGGAGCGGATGGCGGGAATCGAACCCGCGCTATCAGGTCGGAAGCATGACATTCTACCACTAAATTACACCCGCAAATGTAACTAAACATATTATATAACATATAAAAGATACTTTCAAGTAAAAAATAACAAAAGTGACTTGCAAAAATAAGAAACAAATGATAAAATAAATAAAAAATTTAAAAGGGAGTAGCTTATAAACTACTAATCAACATCTCGGCAGAAAATGCATGGTTAGTAACCTTTAAGGTAAGCAAGACTTTTAAAGAAAGGAGTACATGTAAATGTAATGTTTTCTTTAGGAGTCTTATTTTTTATATATTAAGAAATTTTAAATTCGTTTTTTTATTTTATTAAAAAAATTTCTACAAAGTACTACGAAAGTAATAACTACTTTTAAGAGAAGGTAGAGGATTTTAAGAAAAAAATAGACTATTAAACAAAAAAATGGAAAAAATAAAATTAGATGATGCAAAAGGAAACGTCCTTTTTGCGTCAAAAAGGAGAAGTGAAAAATGGAAGAAAATTGGTTTAACAAAAGTATTGAACAAACAGAAAAAGAGTTAGAGACAAACATTGAAAAAGGATTAAACAAAGAACAAGTAGAAAAAGCAAGAGAAAAATATGGATTAAATGAATTAAAAGCTAAGAAAAAGAAAAGCTTAATAATTAAATTTTTAGAGCAATTTAAAGATTTCATGATTATAATTTTAATTATTGCAGCAATAATTTCAGGTGCTGTAGGAATTGCACAAGGAGAAGGAATTACAGATACAATTATAATTTTAATAGTTGTAATAGTAAATGCAATAATAGGTGTAGCGCAAGAAAACAAGGCAGAAAAATCCTTAGAAGCTTTGCAAAAATTAAGTGCTCATGCAGCAAAAGTAATAAGGAATGGAAAAATGGAAGTGTTACCTTCAAAAGAACTAGTGCCAGGAGATATAGTTGTACTAGATACAGGAGACTATGTACCAGCTGATTTAAGAATCTGTGAAGGAGCAAATTTAAAAGTTCAAGAATCTTCATTAACAGGAGAATCTGTTCCAGTGGAGAAAAATATAGATACTATTGAAGAAGAAAAAGTAGGTATTGGAGATAGAAGTAATATGCTATTTTCATCTAGTTTAATTACTTATGGCAGAGGAAAAGCAATAGTAGTAGCAACTGGAATGAATACAGAAGTAGGCAAAATAGCTCAGATAATAACTAACGTAGAAAATACAGATACACCACTTCAAGAAAAATTAAATAAATTAGGAAAAACATTAGGAATAGCAGCAGTTCTTATATGTATAATTATTTTTATTATAGGAATAGCTATTGGAAAAGATGCATTAGAAATGTTTATGACGGCCGTAAGTTTAGCAGTAGCAGCTATACCAGAAGGCTTAGCAGCAGTTTCAACAATAGTTTTAGCAATAGGTGTTCAAAGAATGGTAAAGAAAAATGCTATTGTAAAAAAACTTCCAGCAGTAGAAACCTTGGGAAGTGCAACAGTTATATGTTCAGATAAAACAGGAACATTAACACAAAACAAAATGACAGTGCAAAAAGTATTTTATGATGACATTTTGCAAAATGTAGAAAACGCAAAAGTAAATAATAACAATGAAGAATTAAAAAAATTAGTATATATAAGTATGCTTTGCAATGATACAAAAGTAGCTTTAGACAATACTTTAACAGGAGACCCAACAGAAACAGCATTAGTTAATATGGGATTCGAGTTAGATTTCCAACCAGCTTTATATGAAGAATATCCAAGAGTGGATGAAATTCCATTTGATTCAGATAGAAAATTAATGACAACAGTTCATAAAGTTGGAAAAACATATTTTGTTTATACAAAAGGTGGAATAGATGAATTACTTGCAAGATGTAAAGCTTACATTATAGATGGAAAAATAGAGAATAACATAGAGGAATATAAAGAAACAATAGCAAAAAATAATGAAGCAATGGCACAAGATGCTTTAAGAGTACTTGGAATGGCTTATAAAGAAATGGATCATATTCCAACAAAAGAAGAAATGAAAAACATAGAAAATGATTTGATATTTGTTGGAATGGTTGGAATGATAGATCCACCAAGAGAAGAAGCAAAAAAAGCAGTAGAAAAATGTAAAACAGCAGGAATAAAAACAGTCATGATTACAGGAGACCATAAAATAACAGCAATAGCAATAGCAAAGCAATTAGGCATTTTAGAAAATGAAGAAGAAGCAATAACAGGCACAGAACTAGAAGAAATGAGCCAAGAAGAGTTAGAACAAAATGTTAGAAAATATAGTGTATATGCAAGAGTATCACCTCAGCATAAAGTAAGAATAGTAAAAGCATGGCAAAAAAAAGGAGAAATAGTTGCAATGACAGGAGATGGTGTAAATGATGCACCAGCACTAAAAACAGCAGATATTGGATGTAGTATGGGAATGGTAGGAACAGACGTTGCAAAAGAAGCTTCAGATGTTATCCTAACAGACGATAATTTTGCAACAGTAGTATCAGCAGTAGAAGAAGGAAGACGTATATATGACAATATATTAAAAGCAATACAATATTTATTATCTAGCAATGTAGGAGAAATTATTGTTCTATTTGTAGCAATATTAATTACACCATGGCTTTCAAGCAAATTTGGAATAGATGTTAGCTTAATAGTTCCATTACTTCCAATTCACATATTATGGATAAACTTAGTAACAGATTCACTTCCAGCTTTAGCATTAGCAGTAGATCCGGCAGAAGAAGATATAATGGAAAGAAAGCCTTTAAAAAGTGGAAAAGGAATATTTACAAAAGGAATGACATGGAGAGTAATATATCAAGGAGTAATGATAGGATTGCTAACACTTGCAGCATTCATTATAGGTCTAGCTACACCAGAGGCTGAACTTCCACAAATAGAAGGATTAAGTGTACAAGAAATAAAAGTCGAAATAGGTCAAACAATGGCATTTACAGTTTTAGCACTATCAGAACTTGTTCATGTATTTAATGTAAGAAATAACAAAAGATCAATATTTAAAACAAAAGCTTTAAGTAATAAATATTTATTATTAGCAATTGCAGTGTCAGCAGCACTTATGTTAGTAATACTATTTGTACCATTCTTAAGAGAAGTATTTAGCATACCAGTTTTACCAACAACTAATATAATTGAGACAATAGCACTTGTATTTGTTCCACTTGTTATAGTAGAAATATTTAAATTATTAAGAATAAACACAACAAAAGACGAATAAAGCTCAAATGTGGTAAAAGGAACGTTTTCTTTTGCCACATTTTAAAAATTAGCAGAAAGAAGTGATAAAATAATTATAAAATCTAAAAAATATTGAACAGGGGAATATGATAAACAAAACAGTGATTAGTTGATGGAGAAAGGAAGCAACCCAAAATTTGACGTTTTGAGAAAATTGTGGTATAATAAAATCTGTGGTGCGAAAAAAGTGCCAGAAAGGATGTTAAGAAAATGGATAATAGTAATGCGTGTGGGCTGAAAATAAAACAAATTATTGAAACATTAATAATTTTAATTATATTAGCTTTAACAGTACAATTATTTAAATTAAATCAAGTAAGAACAATAGAAATAGCAGAAGAAACATTGGAAACAACCGACAGCATGGAAAAAGCACAAGTAGAAGAAAAAGATAATTTTGAAAGAAAAGAACAAGTAACATCAAGGGGAGCAGAAGAAAGAACAATAGAAGAACAAACAACTGAAGAAGAAGTCGAAGAAGAACAACCACAATATATATCAATAGAAGAAATATCAATTTCAAGAGATATGGACTTAAGCAAAAGATGTGGAGTGTTAAAAGAAGACTTTATAAAATTAATGGAAAATATGAAAGTTGATTCTTCGGGATTTTTCGCAGAAAATGCAGGAACAATATATGATGTATGTGAAAAATATGAATTAAACGAAGTATTTTTCTGTGGATTAATCGGAGCTGAATCAGGATGGAAAATAGCTTCAAGCCATAGAAATGCATGCAACTATATAAGCATGATGTCTGGAGGAAAATTAATCAAATATTCAACACCAGAAGCGGGACTAGAAGCAGCAGCTAAGTTATTACACAGCAGATATTTAACACCGGGTGGCTCATGTTACTATGGAAAAACTTTATCTGCAGTTCAAAAAAGATTTTGCCCAAACTCTTCGACTTGGGTAGGATTAGTGTATGGATGCATGAAACAAGTTGTAAAATAAGCAATTGGGGACAGTCCCTAATTGCTACTTTTTTTCAATTTGGGACAATGTTTGAGGTGGAATATTAATTCAAAATATGCGGTAGTCTTGTTTTTTTTTTCAACATGTAATATAATTTGAAAAAATATATAGGGAGAAATTAACGTGGGAAAATTTGTACACTTACATATACATAGTGAATTTAGTTTATTAGATGGAGCAAACAGAATAAAAGATATACCAGTAATTGCCAAAGAACTTGGAATGGATGCAATTGCTATTACTGACCATGGAGCAATGTTTGGTGTTATAGACTTTTACAAAGCATGTAAAGCAAACGGAGTAAAGCCAATAATAGGTTGCGAAGTGTATGTAGCACCACGAACAAGACATGACAAAGATGCTAAATTAGACAGTAAATATAACCATTTAATATTACTTGCAAAAGATATGACAGGTTATAGGAATTTGTCAAAATTAGTATCATTAAGCTACACAGAAGGTTTTTATTATAAGCCAAGAATAGATAAAGAAATATTAGAAAAATATCATGAAGGCTTAATATGTTCTAGTGCTTGTTTGGCAGGAGAAATAAGCCAAGCAATACTTGCAAATGATATGGAAGAAGCAAAAAAAGCAGCACTATGGTTTAAAAATTTATTTGGAGAAGATTATTATTTAGAGATACAAAACAATGGAGTAAAAGAGCAAGTATTAGTTAATCAAAAACTAATAGAACTTTCAAAAGAATTAAACATACCATTAGTTGCCACAAATGATGCACACTATTCAAGAAGAGAAGACGCATACAATCATGAAGTACTTTTATGTATTCAAACAGGAAAGAAAATGTCAGACGAAGACAGAATGAGGTTTGACACAGACGAGCTTTATATAAAATCACCAGAAGAAATGAGCGATTATTTTTCAAATGTACCAGAAGCAATAGAAAATACAGTAAAAATAGCAGAAAAATGTAATGTTGAATTTGAATTTGGACATACAATTTTGCCAAATTACGATGTACCAGAAGGATATGCAACACATTACGACTACATAGAAGACTTAACAAAAAAAGGTTTAATAAAAAGATATGGAACAAAAGGGACAGATTCACCTTTAAGAAACGTCCCTAATGTTAATGGTAGTTATGAAGAGTTGCCAGAAGAGATTAGAAAAAGAGCAGAATATGAATTAGGCGTTATTAAGAAAATGGGATATGTAGACTATTTCTTAATAGTATGGGATTATATAAATTATGCTAAAACACATGATATTCCAGTAGGACCAGGTCGTGGTTCTGGTGCGGGTTCTATTGTTGCATATGCAATAGGAATAACAGATATAGACCCTATAAAATATAATTTACTTTTTGAAAGATTTTTAAATCCTGAAAGAATTAGTATGCCTGATTTTGACGTTGACTTCTGCTATGAAAAAAGAGATAAAGTAATAGAGTATGTTTGTAAAAAATATGGTTATGACCATGTATCGCAAATTATAACATTTGGTACAATGTCAGCAAGAATGGTAATTCGTGATGTCGCAAGGGTTTTAGATGTACCATACGCAGAAGCAGATAAACTTGCTAAAATGATACCAAATGAATTGCATATTACAATTAAAAAATCATTGGAACAAAATAAAGAATTAAACACACTTTATGAAACAAATGCAGAAATTAATAAATTATTAGATATAGCAATGGCATTAGAAGGAATGCCACGTCAGGCTTCAACACATGCATGTGGAATAGTTATAACAAAAGAACCAGTAGATACGTATGTTCCTTTATATGTAAGAGATGGCAATATTTCTACACAATATATAATGACTACATTAGAAGAACTTGGACTTTTAAAAATGGACTTTCTAGGTTTAAGAACATTAACAGTTATAAAAGATACTATAGATTTAGTAAAAAAAGACAAAGGCATAGAGGTAGAATTTGACAAAAATATGAATGACCCTAAAGTTTATAAATTGTGGCAAGAGGGAAATTCTGTTGGAATATTCCAGTTTGAATCACAAGGTATGACAAACTTTATGAGAGAGTTAAAGCCAGATAGCTTAGAAGATATAATAGCAGGGGTGTCACTTTACAGACCTGGACCAATGGATCAAATTCCAAGATACATAGCCAATAAAAAAGACCCTGAACATGCAGTATATACACATCCTGCATTAAAACCAATACTAGAAGTTACTTATGGCTGTATGGTATACCAAGAGCAAGTTATGCAAATAGTAAGAGATTTAGCAGGATACTCATTAGGTAGAGCAGATTTAGTTCGTCGTGCTATGGGTAAGAAAAAGTTAGATGTAATGGCAAAAGAAAGAGAAATATTTATAAATGGACAAGTAGACGAAAATGGTAATGTTGTAGTTCCTGGATGTGTAAGAAATGGAATAGACGAAAAAAGCGCGAATAAAATATTTGACGAAATGGCTGAATTTGCTAAATATGCATTTAACAAATCACATGCCGCAGCATATGCAGTCGTATCATATCAAACAGCATATTTAAAAGCATATTATCCAGAAGAATTTATGGCAGCAACATTAAACAGCTTTTTAGGAAACTTGGATAAAGTTCCATATTATATAGAAGAATGTAAAAGACTAAAAATAGACATATTAAAGCCAGACATAAATAAAAGTGAAACAAAATTTACAGTTGATAATGGCAAAATACGTTTTGGATTAGGAAGTATAAAAAACGTAGGAGTCGCAGCAGTAAATGCAGTTGTAGAAGAAAGACAAAAAAATGGTGAATACAAGTCATTTACAGATTTCTGTGAAAGAATTCAGGCAGAAGCGGTAAATAAAAAATGTATAGAAAGTTTAATAAAATCTGGAGCATTTGATGAATTTGAGCAAACAAGAAATACATTAATGGCATCATTTGAAGACATAATAGATGCAATTTCAGATAGCTCAAGAAAAAATATAAAAGGTCAAGTATCAATGTTTGATTTAAGTGGCTTAGGTGGAAACGAAACTTCATCTGAAGAAGACGAAAAACAACTTGAAAAATTAAAATATTCATATACAACACTTAAAGAATATACAGATAAAGAGCTTTTATCAATGGAAAAAGAAATGCTAGGAATATATATATCAGGACATCCTTTAGCAGAATTAAAAGAAATCATTGAAAAAAATACAAATATAAGCACATTAAAAATAAAAGAAGGCTTAGAAGAACTAGCACAAACAGGAAAATTTCTATACAAAGATGGACAAACAGTAAAATTCATAGGAGTAATAAATTCAATAAAGAAAAAATACACAAAAAATAACAAAATAATGGCATTTGTAACACTAGAAGACTTGTATGGAAGTATGGAAACAGTAGTATTTGAAAATGTATATACACAATCAGTAAATAGTTTAATAGAAGACAACATAGTGCTAGTAGAAGGACGACTAAGCATTAGAGAAGACGAAGAAAGCGTAAGTATAGTAGCTAGCAAAATACAAAATGTCGACGCAAAGGGGACGTTTCTCAATGCGTCATCTGTCCCTTTTGCATCAGCTACAAATACCACAGAACTAAGAAAAATAAACAAGCTAGAAATAAATATTACAAATTTAAGTGAAGAAGTTAAAGACAAGCTAAGAGGAGCACTTAAATTCTTTGCAGGGGATAGAAACAATACAGCATTATTTATATTAAATGGAGAAAAAAAATTACCTGCTGGAGGAATTTTCTTAAACGGAAACACTTTAGATGAAATAGAGGAAATAGTTGGAAAAGAAAATGTCACAATTGGGGACAGTCCCTAATTGTGACAATGTCACAGTTTGTGACAGGGTTGCCAAGGAGAGAAAATAGATGAAATATTATATTGATTTAGGTTCAAATGTTATTAAGATTTATAGTGCAGAAAATGATGACACGGAAGAAGAAAGAATAAAGTTGTTAGAAAAGCATGAATTTTCTTTTCAGGAAAATTTTGAAGAAGATAAAGGAATAAGTGAAAGAAATTATAGAAACCTTATGTTATATTTAAAAGAAATGATAGATAAATATGGATTAAATATGGAGAATAGTAAGGTATATGCTACAGGAGTTTGGAGAAAAATACCACAAGAACAATTTGAAACATTAAAAGCAGATTTTAATGATAAAGGTTTGAAATTTAATGTAGTTTCAAAAGAAGAAGAAACGGTTTATTTTGAAAGAGAAATTGGGAAAATATGTAGCAATCCAAATGTACTAATGGTAAGCATAGCTTCAAGGCAAACAGAAATAGTAGTGCTAAATAATAGAGCAAACGAAGAGGAAAATGCTAGCTTAAAAGAAACCTTAAACATAGGTGTTACAGAAATAGTAAACAATTTTCCAACTATAAACGAAAAATATAACAATATAGAAAAAGAAAATATAATAAAATATGTGTTAGAATTGTTGGAAGATAAAAATATTGAATTTGCAGGTGAATATGGAATATTTATAGGAGGAGAACTGAAGGATAAAAACAATATAAAATATAAATTAGTTCCTAATTTCATGCTTGAAGATACACTTCACGAGCATACTATTTTAGAAACAGAGTTTGCAATAAAAAATGAAGAGATGTTGCAAAAAATTAATCTACAAGATTTATATATGTTTATGCCAAATAATAAAAAATGGCTAGAAGGCTCAAAAGCAGCAGCTCTTATAGCAGAAGCAATATTCAAAAAAGCAAAGGTAAAATATATTCTTCCAACAGATTTAAATATTATAAAATAGAAGAAAAATAGTAATAAACAAGCAAAACTAGAAATAAGTTACATAAATACTAATAAAATTATGATGCAGGGGTTGCAATATCTAAAAAATATGATATAATAAACAAGCTAAATAATATGCGCAAGGCGCGAAAGGATGAAGAAAAAATGAGTATGAAAGTTGAAAAAACAGACAAAACAAACGAAGTAAAATTAAGCTTTACAATTGAAGCTTCTAAATTTGAAGAAGCAATACAAAAAGTATATGCAAAAAGTGCAAAATATTTTAATATTCCAGGATTTAGAAAAGGAAAAGCACCATATAAAATAGTAGAAAAACAATATGGGGCACAAATTTTCTATGAGGATGCTTTCAATGAAGTAGCAGCAGAAGTTTATGAAAAAGAATTAACAGATGCAAACATAGAAGCAGTAAGCAGACCTGAAATAAACATTATTCAAATGGAAAAAGGAAAAGATTTAATCTTTACAGCAGTAGTACAAACAAAACCAGAAGTAAAATTAGGAAAATATAAAGGTATAGAACTTAAAAAAGTAGAGTATACTGTAGAAGAAAAAGATATAGACCATGAAATAGAACATATGCAAGAAAGAAATGCAAGACTTGTAAATGTTGAAGATAGACCAGTAGAAAAAGAAGATACTGTAGTTATCGATTTTGAAGGTTTTGTAGATGGTGTTGCATTTGAAGGTGGAAAAGCAGAAAATCACGAATTAGTAATAGGAAGCAATACATTTATTCCAGGATTTGAAGACCAAATTATTGGTATGAAAATAGATGAAGAAAAAGACATAAATGTAACTTTCCCAGAAGAATACTTTTCTAAAGACTTAGCAGGAAAAGCAGCAGTATTCAAAGTAAAATTACATGAAATAAAGAAAAAAGAATTACCAGTGGTAGATGATGAATTTGCAAAAGATGTTAGTGAATTCGATACAATTAAAGAATTAAAAGTTTCTATAAAAGAAAAATTAGAAGAAGAAAACAAAAACAAAGCAAAATATGAAACAGAAGAAGTAGCAATAAAAGCAGTATGCGATAATACTGAAATTGATATTCCATCAGGAATGATTGAAACAGAAACAGACAATATGATAAGAGAAATCGAACAAAGATTAATGTATCAAGGTCTAAATTTTGAACAATATCTTCAAATAATGGGTAAAACAGAAGGAGATATGAGAAAAGAAATGAAAGAACAAGCTCAAATACAAGTAAAAACAAAACTTGTATTAGGAGCAATAGTTGAAGCAGAAAAAATAGAAGCAACAGACGAAGAAGTAAAAGCAAAATTAGAAGAAATGGCTACTATGTATGGAAAAGAAGTAAAAGACTTAGAAGCAAATGCAAGTTTAAAAGCATATGTTACAGAAACAATAAAAACAGAAAAAGCAATTAGCTTCATAGTAGAAAATGCAAAAATAAAATAAAAAAATAAATGGAGGAAAGTTAGGGGTAAAATTATTTTAAAATAAGTAAAATTTGCCACTAGCTTTTTCTACTAAAAAGGAGGAAATTATAAATGAACGAAAGAGATAGTTTAGTACCATATGTTATAGAACAAACCGCTAAGGGAGAAAGGTCATATGATATCTATTCAAGATTATTAAAAGATAGAATTATATTTTTAGGAGAAGATGTTAATCCAACTTCAGCAAGTCTAGTAATTGCACAATTACTATTCTTAGAATCAGAAGACCCAGATAAAGAAATATCTTTATACATAAATAGCCCAGGAGGTTCAATTTCAGATGGAATGGGAATAGTAGACACAATGAACTATATAAAATGCCCAGTATCTACAATATGTATTGGAATGGCAGCAAGTATGGGAGCAGTATTATTAGCAGCAGGAGAAAAAGGTAGAAGATTTGCTACGCCAAATGCAGAAATATTAATACATCAACCACTAATAGGAGGAAATGGAATTTCAGGTCAAGCAACAGAAATAAAAATTCATGCAGACCACATGATAAAAACAAGAGAAAAATTAAACAAATTCCTAAGTGCAAGAACAGGCCAATCTTTAGAAACAATTGAAAAAGATACAGAAAGAGATAACTATATGACAGCAGAAGAAGCTTTAAAATATGGTTTAATAGATGGAATTATGGAAAAAAGAGGTTAAAAGGAGAGTAAAATGGCAAAAAGCGAAAAAAACATAAAATGTTCATTTTGTGGAAAATCACAAGATGCAGTAGATAGAATAATTGCAGGGCCGGGAGTATTTATTTGTGATGAATGTATAAAAATATGCTCAAATATTTTAGAAGATGAAAATTTTGAAGAAGAAGAGTTTAACTATACCTTAAATAATGAAAAAAATAATTTACCAACACCAGCAGAAATAAAAAAAGTTTTAGATAGCTATGTAATAGGCCAAGAAGATGCAAAAAAAACATTGGCTGTTGCAGTGTACAACCATTATAAACGTATATACAATCCACAAAAAAATGATGATGATGTAGAAATTCAAAAAAGTAATGTATTGCTACTAGGACCAACAGGATGTGGTAAAACACTTCTTGCGCAAACACTTGCAAAAATCTTAAAAGTGCCATTTGCAATAGCTGATGCTACAACTTTAACAGAAGCAGGTTATGTTGGCGAAGACGTAGAAAACATTTTATTAAAACTAATTCAAAATGCAGACTATGACATAGAAAAAGCAGAAAAAGGAATAGTATATATAGATGAAATAGACAAAATAACAAGAAAATCAGAAAATCCATCTATAACTAGAGATGTAAGTGGTGAAGGAGTACAACAAGCATTGCTAAAAATAGTAGAAGGAACAATAGCATCTGTACCACCACAAGGAGGAAGAAAACATCCACACCAAGAGCTTTTACAAATAAATACAGAAAATATATTATTCATTTGTGGAGGAGCTTTTGAGGGATTAGACAAAATTATAAATGAACGTACTGGAAAGAAAGCAATAGGATTTGGGGCAAATGTACAAAGTCAAAAAGAAATAGATAAATATAAAATTTATGAACAGCTATTACCACAAGATTTACTAAAATTTGGACTAATACCAGAATTTGTAGGAAGACTTCCAATAGTTGCAACACTAAGGGAATTAGATAGAAAAGCACTTATAGATATAGTTACAAAACCAAAAAATGCATTAGTAAAACAATATCAAAAACTATTAGAGTTGGACAATGTAGAATTAGAATTTGAACAAGAAGCATTAGAAGTTATTGTAGATAAAGCAATAGAAAGAAAAACAGGGGCAAGAGGACTTCGTTCTATAATAGAAGAAATAATGAGGGATATAATGTTTGAAATACCTTCAAATCCTAAAATAGAAAAATGCATTGTAACAAAAGAAACAGTACTAGAAAAAAAGGCACCAACACTTGTTATAAACGAAAAGAAAGAAGTAAATAAGTCAAAAGAAAAGCCACAAAGAAAAACAACAAATAAAAAAATAGAAACAGCATAAAAATAAAAATAGATAGATATTAAATTGAAAAAATTAATAGATATCTATTTTTTTTGTCATTAAAAAATTGCAAAAACTGAAAAAATATGTTATCATATACAAATGACAAATTAGTCATGTAGAAACCGTAATAAAAATCAACTAAAGGGAGGAAAACAGTATGAAACGGTATAGTAAAATTATCCTTGAGGCAAAAAGAGGAACTACATTTGAAGTAGTTCAAGAGAAAAACGGAGAATTATGCATTAAAGTAGTAGACGTAAAAGTAACCAATGAATATTCAGTAAACTATATAAATCCACCAGTGCCACTAGGTTTCAGATATGTAAAAGGAAGATGGAATACAGGATTTGTAATAGAAAGAATAGCTGACGGAAGCAAATTTACGTGGGTACCAGTAGGCTATTTAGATGCCAATGGAACAATTGACGGTATAAACTTTAATGAAAAATTTGGGAGGAGAAACTATCGTAAAGAAGAATTTTCGGAATTTGAACTAAGTGATTCAATTACAAGTGACTACCATAAAACACTTGAAAGTATTAAAAAGTGTGGAGGATTCTATATCTCAAGTTATGATATTTCTAAGAATCCTGAAACAGGAGAACCACAATCTGTGGAAGGTGCAGAACCATGGACAGATATTAGTGGTGAAGATGCACAAGAATTGGCAAAGTTTATGATAATTAAAAATGAAGCAGTTTCAAGTTACTTGCCTTTTGGCTCAGAATATGACTGCATTTGTGAATGGATTATAAAATCAGGAGCAAAAACAAAAGAAGAAGTGGCTGTAAATTCTACTTCATGGGGTAACTATTTAAATGCAAGGAGAAACAATGTGCCTAATAGAAAAGCTAATACTGGAAGTGATGAGAAGTATTGTGTAAATGAAATTTGGGATTTAGCAGGAAATGTAAGTGAATGGACTCAAGAAAAAGGAAAAAGAATTTACAATATTACAAGAGGAGGCTGTTTTTATGATAGCGGAAGGATTTATCCGGCAGCCTATAGAGGTTACCGAAAGAAGAATGAAACTTTTGTGGGAACAGGCTTTAGAGTAGCGCTTCGAATCAATTAGTATAAAAGCAAGCGATGCAAACATATTGACAAAAGGCAACTAGCCTTAAAAGAATCTATTAAAGGGCAGCAATAATTTTACTTGAAAATTTTACTAAAAAAATCGTGAATTATAAAATAATTTTTTTAATTCACGATTTTTTATTATGTATTGGCTTCAGAATTTCTACAAAGAATTTATAATATATTTTGTAAAATTATGAAATGTGTAAATAAACAAAAAAGAAAATACTTTTAACTCCGTTTGCTTTTTCAATCTGCTGAAGCAAAAACCTACGCAACCTTACATAATGTTGCAAATTCTAATACCTTGTCTTTGCAAACAATAGTAAATTAAGCTATATGTTACAAAATGAATAAAATTTTATATCATACCAAGTCAAAATTTAACTAGTTGCTACGTGGTTGGGGTAGTAAGATTCGAACTTACGAAATGACCGGGTCAGAGCCGGTTGCCTTACCGCTTGGCGATACCCCAATAAATATAAAATTAAATATTCCAATAGTTAGTATAGCATAAAAAATGAAAAAGTCAACATGCAAAATTATGTAAATATAAATAAATAGAAGTAGTGACACCTTAAAAAATTATGTAAAGGACAAAATTGACCCGTCCCCAAATGTCCTTTAAAATTTTAAAAAATGGTTTACAAGAAAAATAAAATTGGGTATAATACAAATGAGAGAAAAGAACAAAAGTAAAAAGGTTAAAAAATAACGAAAAAGGTAGTAAAGGCCTTTGGGAGGATGTGTTAGAAAATGAGAGAAAGCAAAAGAAAAAATATGGTAAATTCTTATTATAGGAAAGATTTACTAAACAATAAATTGATAAAAGAAGAAAATGGAATAACATTAGTAGCTTTAATTGTAACAGTGGTAATAATAGTAATACTTGCAGGGGTTTCAGTAAAATTGCTAACAGGAAATAATGGACTAATAGGAATAGCAAGAAATAAAAAAGAAGATATAGATTTAACAATAAATGCTCAGGAAGAAGAAATAAGAAGGCTAGAAGGTGGCGAAGGAAAAGAAAATAGGCCTAATAGTCCAGTATTATTAACAGGAATGACACCAATAAAATTTACAATGCCAACAGATGAAAAAATGGGAAAAATAGTGGAAACAACAGCGGGAGATTCAGACTGGTATGAGTATGGAACAACCTATGAAACCAGAAGATGGGCAAACGCAAAGACTGAAGATGGAAGTATGTGGGTGTGGATACCACGTTTTGCGTATAGAGTAAATAAAGAAAGTGAAACTTTTGATGTAGTTTTTTTAATTGGAACAACAGACAAATATTATGATGAAAATGGAAATATAAAAACAGCTAAAAGGCAAACAAGTGAAAATCAAGTAATAGATACAACTGTGGGATACACAGTGCATCCAGCATTTACAAATGAAAGTAAAATAAATTATGCAAATGGTGGATGGGATAAAGAATTAACAGGAATATGGGTAGCAAAATTTCAAGCAGGTTATGCAAGCGGAAATAACAAAGTAGCAGTAAAGGGAAGTAGTGTAAGCTATTCAAAATCTATAGTATGGGCAAATAAAACTGAAAGAGGAACAACAGATAACGGAGATGAAGAAGCAAGAAACTGGCTAGATGGAATATATGGAAGTACAAAGACCAGTATAAAATACCCAACATTTCAAGGAACAACATATACGATGAACTATATAAGTCATAATGATTGTTTTAATATAGCGAAAGTGTTGAATGAAACAGGAAATATATATGGTTTATCAGAAACAGATTCAGATAGTCATTTAATGAAAAACAGTGAATGGGGAGCTTGTGTATATTTAGGAGCTAGTGTATATGGGCAAAATGAAAAAAAAATAACTATAAATAATGCAAATTTAAATAGTGGTGGAACTAAAAGAACAGTTAGAGAAGGAAAAAATAAAGTAGATAGTGTATATAATGTAACAGGTTGTACAAATAATACTACAGATGTTGGGGAAGTAATAACAACTATAAGTGCAATAAATAATGTAAGCAAAGATACTCCAACTTCAAATGGAATATTTACATGGAACCAAAAAACAGGACAAAATGCTTCAACAACAGGTACGATATATGGAATTTATGATATGACAGGAGGAATATATGAAAGAACAGCAGCATATATAGCAAACGAAAATGAAAATTTAAAAAGGTATGGAGAATCAATAGCATATAATGGAAATACATTAAAAGAAGAAAGTACCAAATATACAACAGCATATCCATTTAATGAATTAGATTCAAAAGGAAATAAAGTAACAAATTTAGATACAGCAAGTCAGCAAAATTTTGTAGCAAATTCAAAAATATATGGAGATGCTATAAGAGAAACCAACAATGGGAAAGCAGGAACATCAGAAAGTGAATGGAATTATAGTTCATGGTCGAGGGATTACTCTTATTTTCCAGCTTTGCATGTGTCATTTTTCAGTCGTGGAGGTGACTGGGGTAGTGCTTCTCATGCGGGGGGGTATGTGTTTTATCGTGTTAATGGGTACAGCGGCTACAACTACGGCTTCCGCACTGTACTTATAAACAAGTAACAGAAGGGACGGTCTTTTTCGTTCCGATTTCGGAACACTAGGGACACTCCTTTAAAATTTAAATATTTGACTAAGAGTAGACAAAAAACAGATGTCAGAAATTGGATGTTGGAAATCGGACCTCAGACCTTTGACATCATAGGGCGAAAGTCTGAGGTGTAAGAAGAATTTTTAGATATTTGTAAAAACTTGAGAGGAGATATATAATAATGAGAAAAACAAGAGAAAACATAGAAAAAAATGAAACGTGGAAGTGCTGTGACTGTAAAATAAGCAGTTTTAAAGAACAAATAAAAAGCAAGTCTGCTATAACTTTAGTTGCTTTAGTGGTTACCATTGTCGTATTAATTTTGCTTGCAGGAGTAAGCATTAACTTAGTAATGAGAAATAATGGAATAATGCAAAAAGCAAAAGAAGCAAAGGAAAGCATGAAACAAGCAGCAAAAGAAGAACAAGAAGGATTAAGTGCATTAGAGAAAAAATTAGATAGTTTAAATACAGCGAATGCACCAGTACTATTAACAGGAATGACACCAATAAAATTTACAACACCAACAGAAGACAAAATGGGGGAAACTGTAGAAACCACAGCAGATGATGCAGACTGGTATTCATATGGAGTAAAAG
>USFC01000025.1 GCA_900553865.1 uncultured Clostridium sp. | reverse complement strand
TTAGTTATTAATTTTAAGAGGACCGTATAAAAAAATACGGAAATCCTATGAAACCAATAAATAGGAAGGTTTCAAATTATATAAAAATATAAAAAAGAACTAACAAGGAGTGTCCCAAGTGTTCCGATTTCGGAACGAAAAGGACCGTCCCTGATGTTCGAAGAAAGGAAGTAAATTATTATGGGAAAAATTATAGGAATCGATTTAGGAACAACAAATAGTTGTGTAGCAGTTATGGAAGGTGGAGAACCAGTTGTAATACCAAACGCAGAAGGTAACAGAACAACTCCATCTGTAGTAGCATTTTCAAACAATGGAGAAAGATTAGTAGGTCAAATTGCAAAACGTCAAGCAGTTACAAACCCAGACCATACAATCATTTCAATTAAAAGAAAAATGGGAACAAACGAAAAAGTAAATATTGATGGAGATAGCTTTACTCCACAAGAAATATCTGCAATGATATTACAAAAATTAAAAACAGATGCAGAAAATTATTTAGGACAAAAAGTAACACAAGCCGTTATTACAGTTCCAGCATATTTTAGTGATAGCCAAAGACAAGCAACTAAAGACGCAGGTAAAATAGCAGGACTTGAAGTATTAAGAATTATAAACGAACCAACAGCAGCAGCTTTAGCCTTTGGTATGGATAAAGAAGACCAAGACCAAAAAATTATGATTTATGACTTAGGTGGAGGAACCTTCGATGTTTCTATCCTAGATATTGGTGATGGAGTATTCGAAGTTTTAGCTACAAATGGTAACACTCATTTAGGTGGAGATGATTTCGATCAAAGAATTATAGATTACCTAGTATCAGAATTCAAAAAATCAAATGGCATAGATTTATCAACAGATAAAATGGCAATGCAACGTCTAAAAGAAGCAGCAGAAAAAGCTAAAATAGAACTTTCTGGAATGCAACAAACACAAATTAACTTACCATTTATTACAGCAGATGCAACAGGACCAAAACACTTAGATATTACATTATCAAGAGCTAAATTTGAAGGATTAATTTCAGACTTAGTAGATGCAACAAGAATACCAGTAGAACAAGCTATGAAAGATGCTGGAGTAACTTCAGCAGACATTCACAAAGTATTATTAGTTGGTGGTTCAACAAGGGTACCATGTGTACAAGAAATGGTTAAGAAAATAACAGGAAAAGAGCCAGATAAAGGAATTAACCCAGACGAATGTGTTGCAATTGGTGCAGCAATTCAAGGTGGTGTATTATCAGGAGATGTTAAAGACTTAGTATTATTAGACGTAACACCATTATCATTAGGTATTGAAACATATGGAGGAGTATTCACAAAATTAATCGAAAGAAATACAACAATACCAACTAAAAAATCACAAATATTCTCAACAGCAGCAGATGGTCAAACATCAGTTGAAGTACACGTATTACAAGGTGAACGTGAAATGGCTGCATACAACAAAACATTAGGAAGATTCCAATTAACTGGAATTCCAGCAGCACCACGTGGAGTACCACAAATCGAAGTAACATTTGATATAGATGCAAACGGTATAGTACACGTATCTGCAAAAGATATGGCAACAGGAAATGAACAAAACGTTTCTATTACAGCATCTACAAACTTAACAGACGAAGATATTGATAGAGCAGTAAAAGATGCAGAAGCACATGCAGAAGAAGATAAGAAAAAGAAAGATGAAATAGAAGCTAGAAATAATGCAGAAAGCTTAGTATATAACTCTGAAAAAACAATTTCAGAATTAGGCGATAAAATAAGTGCAGAAGAAAAAGCTAAAGCAGAAGAAGAAATCGCTAATGTAAAAAAAGCATTAGAAGGAACAGATGTAGAAGCAATAAAACAAGCAACAGAAAAATTAACAACAGTATTCTATTCAATTTCTGAAAAATTATATTCACAAGCTCAAGGTCAAGCAAATGGAGCAAATGCTGGAGCAGATGCAAATGCAGCAGGACCAAACGTAGATGAAAACGGAAATGTATATGATGCAGACTACAAAGTAGAAGACAACGGAGATAATAAATAAAAAATTATACCCCAAAAGGTCCAGGTTATAATGGGGTAAAAAGAATTACCCTATTATAACCTGGACCTTTTGGGGTAGATTCGTTTTTTATAGTTTAGGAGGAAAAGATGGCAACCAAAAGAGATTATTATGAAGTATTGGGCGTAAGCAAAAATGCAACAGATGAAGAATTAAAAAAAGCATATAGAAAACTTGCGAAAAAATATCATCCAGATGCTAACCCAGATAATCCAAAAGAGGCAGAAGCAAAATTTAAAGAAGTAAATGAAGCTTACGAAAATTTATCTGACCCACAAAAAAGAAGAATGTATGACCAATTTGGATTTGATGGACCACAAGGCTTTGGCGGAGGTGCTGGAGCTGGTGGACCTTTCGGAGGTGGATATTATTCATATACTTCTTCAGGATTTGATGATTTTGGAGATTTAGGAGATATATTTTCATCCTTCTTCGGAGGAGGATTTGGTGGAAGAACATCTAGTAGAACAAGCCGTGGACCAGTAAAGGGTGCAGATTTAAAAGCAAGTATAGATATAACTTTTGAAGAAGCATATTCAGGTGTAGAAAAAGAAATAGTATTAAATAGAAATGAAACTTGTTCTGTATGCCATGGAAATGGTGCAAAAGCAGGAACAAAACCAGAAACATGTACTATATGCCATGGAACAGGAACGGTAAAACAGATTCAAAATACAATATTAGGCCAAATGCAAACACAAAGACCATGTACAAATTGCCATGGAACAGGAACAGTAATTAAAGAACCATGTGAAAACTGCAAAGGAAAAGGTACAGTAAGAAAACAAGCTAAAATAAAAATAAAAATTCCAGCAGGAATAGATGACGGTCAAACAATAATATTAAGAAATGAAGGCGAACCAGGAGAAAAAGGTGGAGAAAAAGGAGATTTATACATAGTAATAAGGCTAAAGAAACATAGAATATTTACTAGAGAAAAGAATAATGTACTATGTGATATACCAATAACTTTCACACAAGCAACCTTAGGAGCAGACCTTCAAATACCTATGGTAGATGGAAGCAAAGAAACTTACAGAATACCAGAAGGAACACAAACAGGAACAAAATTTGTTATAAGAAACAAAGGTTTTAAATCAGTAAATGGAAGTTTCCAAGGAGATTTTGTATTTACAGTGCAAGTACAAGTTCCAAAACGTTTAACCAAAGAGCAAAGAGATATATTAACACAGCTTGCAAAAACTATGAACGAGCAACCACCTGTAAAGAAAAAAGGAATATTTGGATAAAGGACAATTGGGGACGGGTCACTTTTGTCCTTTACATAAATAACAATATAAATAAAAACAAACAAAATTTTAGAAAAAAGTGTTGACAAAACAAATATTCGATATTATAATACCTTCATAACGAACAATAATTCGTATGGAGGTATTTTTATGATTAGTACAATACAAATAAAAAATATAGGAATAATAGATAATTTAAGTATAAATTTAGAAAATGGTTTTAATGTTCTAACAGGAGAAACTGGAGCAGGAAAAACCTTAATAATAGATTCATTAGGCATAATTTGTGGAAATAGATTTTCAAAAGAAATGATAAGAAGAGGCGAAGAATATTCATATGTAGAGGCATCTATTTATATGCCTGAAAATCCAATTGCAGTAGATGGAAATATAATAGTTTCAAGGGAGATTTATGCAAATGGTAGAAATTCATGCAAAATAAATGGAAGACTAGTAACTGTAAGTGAACTTAAAGAATTTATGAAGCAAATAATAGATATACATGGGCAAAACGATAACCAAACAATTATGGACAAATCTTCACACATAGGATATTTGGATAGTTTTATAGGAGAAAAAGTATTAAAAATAAAAGCAGAATACAGAAATTTATTTGCTAAATACAACCAAATAAAAACAGAACTAAAAAACAACTATGGAGACGAGCAAGAAAAACAAAGAAAATTAGATTTATTAAAATATCAGCAAAATGAAATAGAAGAAGCAAATTTAAAGCAAGGGGAAGACGAAACATTAGAAGAACAAAGGAAAATAATACTAAATTCAGAAAAAATAGTTGAAAACTTAGAAATAGCAGACAATACATTAACAGAACAAGTAATAGAAGGAATAAATACCTCAATAAGAGCATTAGAAAAAATAGAAGGTATAGATGAAAATTATAGTAAAAAATTAAGTGAATTAAAAAATGTATATTACGATATTCAAGAATTAAGTAGAGATATTTCAGAAGCAAAAGAAGATGTATATTTTGATGAACAAGAGAGAAATGAAATGGAAGAACGCTTAGATTTAATATTTGCTTTAAAAAGAAAATATGGAAACAGCATAGAGGAAATTTTAAAATATAAACAAAAAGTAGAACAAGAAATTTATGAAATAGAAAATGTAGATGAAATAAACAATAAGTTGAAAAAAGAATTAAGTAGTGTAGAAAATAAAATGAAGGTATTAGCAAGTCAAATGAATGAATTGCGTATGCAAAGTGCAAAAGAACTATCTAAAAAAATAAATAAAGAACTTGCAGAACTAGAAATGCCAAATGCTAAATTTAATGTAAAAATTGAATTTAATATGCAAAATGAATTTAACAAAAATGGATTAGATACTGTAGAATTTGTTATTTCTACTAATATTGGAGAACAAGAAAAAACACTTATAAAAATAGCATCTGGTGGAGAAATGTCAAGAATAATGCTGGGAATAAAATCAGTATTAGCAGATGTGGACAAAGTCCCAGTACTTATATTTGATGAAATAGATACAGGAATAAGTGGGAAAGCA
The DNA here is from genome assembly GCA_900553865.1 of uncultured Clostridium sp. Taxonomy (GTDB): domain Bacteria; phylum Bacillota; class Clostridia; order TANB77; family CAG-508; genus UMGS1663. The sequence goes on along the minus strand of USFC01000025.1, from coordinate 13,634 downwards.
GCAAATGCAGTTAGCGTAAAAATGAAAAATATTGCTAAAAAACATCAAATATTATGTGTAACCCATTTGGCAACAATAGCAGCAAAAGGGGATTACAATTATTACATTAGCAAAGAAGTAGAAAATGAAAAGACAAGAACAAAAGTAGAAAAGCTAAATGAAGAAAGAACTATAAAAGAAATAGCAAGAATTGCTAGTGGGGAAGTAAACGAAATATCTTTAGAACATGCAAAACAGTTAAGAAAAGCAGTATAACGATTAATTTTTTTAAATAGGCACAAACAGGAAAATCGATTTACATAAATTGACTTTTTGGCGAAAATTTGCTATAATAAATTATATAGGTTCTACAATTTAATAAAGCCAAATGGCAAGTTAATGAAGGAGAAAAATATGAACAAAAGAAGAAAAACAGCAAGAGAAAAAGCAATGAAAAGAGCAAGAAAGTTAAGAGGCTACCGGAGAACAGAAAGGCGTATATTAATAGTCTTAAAAACTACCATACTGGTAGCAGGAATTATAATTTCAATGCTTCTAGCACAGGTGGTTTGCCTTAAAAAGCAAATTAAAGAAGTAAACATCAAAGGTGAAAAAATTGTGGAAAATTCGTTATACGAAGAAATACCGCAAATGCAAGAAGTACAGCCTGAAAGTACGGTAGTACAGCTTACCTACAAAAGTAGTGATAAGCAGAAAGTAAGTAACATGGTGTTGGTTAAAGTAAAAAACGAAGAAACCAAGCAACCAGCTAAAAGTCAAACTTCAAAAGTTACTACTAAAAATGCAACTGACCCAGTTGTAGTTAAACTGAATACCTCAGCATATTGTGCTTGCGAAATTTGTTGTGGTAAAACAGATGGAATTACAGCATCTGGAAGAAAAGCTAAGCCATGGCATACAGTGGCGGCAGGAAGAAAATATCCAATTGGAACAATTATATATATTCCAGCTTTAGCTAATATGCCAAACAATGGGTGGTTTGAAGTGGAAGACCGAGGTGGAGCAATATCTGATGAAAAGTTGGATATATACTTCGAGAGTCATGAAGAAGCAATTAAATATGGACGAAAAACATTAGAAGCCTATATTTACAGCAAAAGAACCAACTCATAAAAAGAGAAAAGCCAAGGAAAAAGCAATGCAATTTCCTTGGTTTCTCCGTATAAAGATAAGGTCTTTTATATACCAAATAAAAAAGGCCTTATTTTTATCAAAGAAACATTAAAATTATGGTTTACATTTTTTTGAAAATGCTATATAATAGAATGGTAAAAAATAAAGAAAAGGTAGGTTTTAGCAATGGAAAAACAAAATCAAGAACAAGAAGTAGATGTTAATCAATTAATGCAAATAAGAAGAGATAAATTAACAAAATTAAAAGAAGAAGGGAAAAATCCTTTTGAAATAACAAAATTTAATAGAACACATACAAGCAAACAAGTTGTAGATAATTACGAAGAATTAGAAGGAAAAGACGTAACAGTAGCAGGTAGAATTATGGCAAAAAGAATAATGGGAAAAGCATCATTTTGCCATATACAAGATGGAGATGGAAGAATACAAAGTTATATTAGTATAAATGAATTAGGAGAAGAAAGTTACAAACAATTTAAAGAAGATGATATAGGTGACATTATAGGAATAACAGGATTTGTATTTAAAACAAAAACAGGAGAAATCTCAATACATGCAAAAGAAGTAACACTTCTTTCAAAATCTTTAAGACCACTTCCAGAAAAATTCCATGGTCTAAAAGATACAGACTTGCGTTATCGCCAAAGATATGTAGATTTAATAATGAATCCAGAAGTAAAAGATACCTTCTTAAAAAGAATTCAAATATTACAAGAAGTTAAAAACATATTAAATGAAAAAGGTTATTTAGAAGTTGAAACACCTATATTAAATACAATAGCAGGTGGAGCAGCAGCAAGACCATTCATTACACACCACAATACTTTAGACATGGACATGTACTTAAGAATTGCTAACGAACTATACCTAAAAAGATTAATAGTTGGTGGATTTGACAAAGTATATGAAATGGGAAGAATGTTCAGAAATGAAGGAATGGATATAAAACATAACCCAGAATTTACAAACATAGAATTATATTCAGCATATGAAGATTACAATGATATGATGGATATAACAGAAGAAATCATATCAAAAGTAGCATTAAAAGTACTTGGAACAACAAAAATAACATATCAGGGAACACAAATAGATTTAACACCATCATGGAAAAGAATATCAATGATAGATTCTATAAAAGAAGTAACAGGAGTAGATTTTAATACAATTGAAACTGACGAAGCAGCTAAAAAAGCAGCAGAAGAGCTACATGTAGAATTAGATGAACTAAAACTAACAAGAGGAGAAATAATAAGTCAAGTATTTGAAGCAAAAGTAGAAGAAACTCTAATTCAACCAACATTTATATATGATTACCCAGTAGAAGTTTCACCACTTACAAAAAGAAAACCATCAGACCCACGTTTAACAGAACGTTTTGAAGTATTTATTGGTGCAAGAGAATATGGAAATGCTTATTCAGAATTAAATGATCCAATAGACCAATATGAAAGATTTAAAAAACAAATGGAAGCAAGAGATGCAGGAGATGAAGAAGCAAACATGATGGACGAGGACTTTGTTACAGCATTAGAGTATGGAATGCCTCCAACAGGTGGACTAGGAATAGGAATTGATAGATTAGTAATGCTACTTACAGATTCAGCTTCAATAAGAGATGTATTACTATTCCCTACGATGAAACATTTGAATTAATTTGTTAAAAAATAGGTGAAAATAAATGATAGATTTTACAAATTGTAAAGAAGAATTAAATAATTACCAAGGGTCAGAAAAGAAAAAAACATTAATATATAATAACAAAAAGTACTTAGTAAAATTTCCAGACCCAGTAAGAGAAAAAAACAAAAACATCTCATACATTAATAATGCTTTTTCAGAATATGTTGGTAGCAATGTATTTAAAATAGTTGGATTTGAAACTCAAAATACCTTAATAGGAATATATAGATATAATGGAAAAGAAAAAATAGTGTGCGCGTGTGAAGACTTTACAAACAATAACCATATATTATATGAATTTGAAAAAATAGCTTTAAGTACAAACCCAGATAAGAAAATTGAAACAGAATTAAAAGATATATTAAATGTAATAGATGAAAATAAAAGTATAAATTCAGAAGAAATAAAAGAAAAGTTTTGGAATATGTTTATTATAGATGCTTTAATAGGAAATACAGACAGACATAATGGAAATTGGGGATTATTGGTAGATACAGAAAAAAATATAGCTAAATTTTCTCAAATATATGATTGTGGTTCATGTTTAAATCCAATGTTAGAAGATGAAGAAATAGCCAAAATAGATGAGAAAGAACTAAAAAATTTAGCAACAAATACATACTCATGCATAAAGGAAAATGGCAGAAAAATAAATTATATGTCATATATTAGCAGTATGAAAAATGAAGAATGCAATGAAGCAGTAAAAAGAATATTTAATAAGATAGATATGGATAAAATAGATGAATTTATAAATGAAATCCCAAGTATGTCAAATATAAGAAAAGAGTTCTATAAAAAAATAATTTTATATAGATATAAAATTATAGAAGAAACTTATAAAAAATTAATAAAGAAATAAAGGCAAAATAGAAAGGACGGAAATAAAAATCTGTCCTTTTAGAAAGCTAAAAGTAACGAAAGTATTACTCACTTAAAAACAGTAAAAATACCTAAAAATAGAAAGGATAAAAAATGTTTGATTTTGAAAATAATAAAAGAAATTTATATGTAATTATTGGAATAATAGTATTGTTGGCAATAGGTAAATATTGGAATAACACAGGAGAATTATTGAATTTGTTATTAACCTTGCCAGCAGTATTAATAGCAATAACCTTCCACGAGTTTGCACATGCATTTGCAGCAGACAAATTGGGAGATGATACACCAAGAAGACAAGGAAGACTAACTTTAAATCCTTTTGCACATTTAGACCCAGTAGGTTCCCTACTACTTATATTTGCAGGATTTGGATGGGGAAAACCAGTAGAAATAAATCCAAGAAACTTTAATAGGGATAAAAGTATGACTGCAAGCGAGGCAATAGTTGCAATAGCAGGTCCAGCAGTGAATTTAATATTAGCAATTTTATTTACTTTTATATATTTTGCAATTGTTAAAATTGCGCCAGCATTTTGCTTAACACAGGTAGGATTAGTAATATTAACACTAATACAAATGACAATTATAATTAACATTGGGTTAGGAGTATTTAATTTAATACCACTTCCACCATTAGACGGTTCAAAAGTGTTAAAACTATTTTTACCAGTAAATGTTAGAGATTGGTTTGAAAGAAATTCTAGGATATTCTACATTATATTTGTAGTATTATGGCTAACAGACATAGCAAGCATAATTATTTCACCAGTTATAAATGCAGTATATAAAGGAATAGTAACCTCAATAGCCCATTTATTTGGAATGTAACAGAACAATAACTATATAAGGTCAAAGGAAAATAAGAAGGAAGTAAAAGATGAAAGATATATACATATTAGGAATAGAATCAAGTTGTGATGAAACATCAGTTGCAGTAGTGAAAAATGGAAGAGAAGTATTGTCAAATGTGATAAGTTCACAAGTTCCAATTCATGAAAAATTTGGAGGGGTAGTACCAGAAATAGCTTCTAGGAATCATGTAGAGGTTATTTCAAATGTTACAAAAAAAGCACTAAAAGATGCAAACATGAAACTAGATGAAATAGATGCTATTTCCTGCACATATGGCCCAGGGCTAGTTGGAGCTCTTTTGGTAGGCGTTTCATATGCTAAAGCACTTGCATATGCAGCAAATAAACCATTAGTTGGAACAAACCATATAGAAGGCCACATTGCAGCAAACTATATAACAAATAAAGAACTAAAACCACCATTTTTAGCATTGGTAGTTTCAGGTGGCCATACACATTTAGTACATATAAAAGACTACAAAGAATTTGAAATATTAGGAAAAACTAGGGATGATGCAATAGGTGAAGCTTTTGACAAAGTAGCAAGAGTAATAGGACTTGGCTATCCAGGAGGACCTAAAATAGATAAACTTGCAAAAGATGGTACAGCAAATATCGATTTGCCAAAAACACATTTTGAAAATTTAGATTTTAGTTTTAGTGGAATAAAAACAGCAGTAATAAACTTACATCACAAAAAACCAGATGTAAACAAAGCAGATTTAGCAGCAAGTTTTGAAAAAACGGTAACAGAGGTATTGCTAGAAAATGCATTAAAAGCATGTAAAAAATTAAATTTGAATACGATAGCATTAGCTGGAGGCGTTTCAGCAAATAGTTATATAAGAAAAAGATTTAAAGAATTAGAAGAAAAAGGAATGAAAATATATTATCCAGAGCCAATTTTGTGTACAGACAATGCAGCAATGATAGCATCAGCGGGATATTATAATTATATAAATGGAGTAAGGTCAAATTTAGAACTAAATGCAGTACCAAACTTAAAAATATGTGAATAGTAGCAATAAATGGTGTCCCTATTGCCAATATAAAATTGAAAGGAAAACAAAATGTTAAATCAATTTTCAAGAACAGAATTACTAATAGGAAAAGAAGGAATAGAAAAATTACAAAATGTAAAAGTAGCAATATTTGGAATAGGCGGAGTAGGCTCATTTGTAGTAGAAGGTTTGGTAAGAGCAGGAGTTGGAAACTTTGTATTAGTAGATGATGATAAAATTTGTTTAACAAATTTAAATAGACAAATAATTGCCACAAGAAAAACAATAGGAAAATATAAAGTAGATGTAATGAAAGAAAGAATATTAGAAATAAATCCAAAGGCAAATGTGGAAACATATCAAGAATTTTTTATGCCAGATTCTGAAACCAAAATTATAGATGAAAGTTTATCATATGTAGTTGATTGTGTAGATACAGTTACAGCAAAAATTGAAATTGTAGCACAATGCAAAAAAATGAATATTCCAGTAATTTCATCAATGGGAACAGGAAACAAACTTAATCCTTTAGCATTTGAAGTTACAGATATATATAAAACAAGTATATGCCCACTTGCTAAAGTAATGAGAAAAGAATTAAGAAAAAGAAATATAGATAGCTTAAAAGTTATTTATTCAAAAGAAGAACCAATAAAGCCAGACGAAACACTAGAATGCAGTTGTAAAACAAATTGCATATGCCCACCGGGAACAAAAAGAAAATGTGCCGAAAGAAATCAAGTTCCGGGAAGCATATCATTTGTGCCATCAGTTGCAGGACTAGCTATGGCAGGAGAGGTTATAAAAGATATTATTTCTAAATAAATAAGTTAAAAATAGTTTATAGGCAAAACTAATTAAAAACCTAAATAAATATTACAAGGAATGAAAAACAAAAACGTGGAAAGATATCAAGAAATAGAAAGAAGTATAATGACTACATATCGCAAAAAAATATGGAATCAATTTACAAAAGGAATAAGAGAATTTGAAATGATACAAAGTGGCGATAAAATTGCTGTATGCATCTCAGGAGGAAAAGATTCTATGCTTCTTGCAAAATGTATGCAAGAATTGCAAAGACACGGAAAGATTGACTTTGAATTAGTTTTTCTTGTTATGAACCCAGGATATAATGAAATAAATAAACAAAAAATAATAAGTAATGCAAAATTACTAAATATTCCAATTACAATGTTTGAAAGCAATATATTTGAAGTAGTAGAAAAAATAGACGACCACCCTTGCTACATATGTGCAAGAATGAGAAGAGGTCATTTGTATAGAAAAGCAAAAGAATTAGGCTGCAATAAAATTGCACTTGGACATCATTTTGATGATGTAGTTGAAACAATACTTATGGGAATGCTTTATGGCTCACAAATGCAAACAATGATGCCAAAACTACATAGTACATTTCATGAAGGAATGGAATTAATAAGGCCTTTATATTACGTAAAAGAAGAAAATATTATAAAATGGAAAGAAAGAAATAATTTAGAATTCTTACAATGTGCATGCAAAGTAACTAAAGAAAAGGAAGAAAGTAAAAAGGCAGGCTCTAAAAGAGAAGAAATGAAAAAACTTTTAAAACAATTAAGAAGCGTATATGACAAAGTAGACATGAATATATATAATAGTACAAAAAATGTAAATTTGAATACAATAATTTCATATGTAAAAGATGGAGAAGTACATCATTTTATGGATGATTATGATAAAAAAGGAGAAGGAAAAAATGGAATATAGATATAGACCAGAGGGAGTTTGCTCAAGAGAAATAATAATTGAAATAGAAAATAATATAATAAAAAATTTAAAAATAGTAGGGGGATGCCCACGGAAATACAGTAGGAGTTTCAAAATTAGTACAAAATAGAAATGTAGATGAAGTAATTAAACTATTAAAAGGAATTCAATGTGGAGACAAAGGAACGTCTTGTCCAGATCAAGTTGCAAAAGCTTTAGAAAACTATAAAAAATAAAAAGGAGAGAGCATGTCAATATATGTAATAGGTGATTTACATTTGCCATTTGGAGTAAATAAACCAATGGATATATTTGGTGATGGATGGCAAGATTATACACAAAAAATAAAAGAAAACTGGAACAAAAAAGTAAAAAAAGAAGATACAGTAATTATAGCAGGAGATTTTTCATGGGCTACATATTTAGAAGAAACATATAAGGACTTTGAATATTTATGTGCTCTTCCCGGAAATAAAATTATGCTAAAAGGAAACCATGATTATTGGTGGACAACAGTTACTTCTATGAAAAAATATTTGAAAGAAAATAAATTTAATAATATAGATTTCTTATACAATAATAGTTTTTTAATAGAAAATAAAATTATTGTAGGAACAAGAGGGTGGGCTCTTTTAGATACAGAAAATAGCAACAAAATGGTAAAAAGAGAAGCGGCAAGATTAGAACTTTCTTTAAAAAGTGCAATAGAAAACTATGGAAAAGAAAAAGAAATAATTTGTATTATGCATTACCCACCAGTAATAGCTTCTTACGTGAAAGATGGTAATACCTATAATTCAGAATTTTTAGAAGTAATGAAAAAATATAATGTAAAAAAATGTTATTATGGGCATTTGCATGGTGCCTCACACAAAGATGCTGTAGAAGGAATAGTAGAAGGAATAGAACTAAAATTAATCAGTGGAGATTATTTAAAATTTAAACTAGAAAAGATTGACAACTAAAGAAGAGTATGGTAAAATAAATATCTGTAAGCCGCCTGGGTCGGGCTAAAAATGCTAATTATATAAAAAATTAGCTGCCTAGTATTTTATGCTTAGCGAGTATACATATAAGAGGAGGTGTACAATTAATGTACGCAATAATTGAAAGCTGTGGAAAACAATACAAAGTATCTGAAGGAGATGTAGTATTCTTCGAAAAATTAGATGTAGAAGAAGGAAAAAAAGTTACTTTTAAAGAAGTAGTTTTAGTATCTGACGACAACAAAGTAGAAGTTGGAGCTCCTTACGTAAAAGGTGCAAAAGTTGAAGGAAAAGTAGTTGAACATGGTAAAGGTAAAAAAATAGTAGTTTACAAATACAAAGCTAAAAAGAACTACAGAAGAACACAAGGACATAGACAACCATATACTAAAGTTGAAATTACTAAAGTAGCAGTAGCTGCACCAAAAGCTAAAGCTGAAACAGCAGAAGCATAGTAAAAACAAAATTAATAAAAGCAAAATAAATGTAACCTATAGAAGGGAGTGAAAAAACATGGCTCATAAGAAAGGTCAAGGTAGTGTTAAGAACGGTAGAGATAGTGAATCTAAACGTCTTGGTTTAAAAAGAGCTGATGGACAATTTGTTCTAGCTGGAAATATTCTAGTAAGACAAAGAGGAACAAAATTCCATCCAGGAACAAACGTTGGAATCGGAAGCGATGATACATTATTCGCTTTAGTAGATGGAAACGTTAAATTTGAAAGACTTGGAAAAGATAAAAAACAAGTTAGTGTTTATCCAGTAGAGGAAGCACAAGCGTAAATATAAAGTATAAAAAGAATTTACATTACAAAACTAAAAGTAGTACATGTGAATTCTTTTTTTATTTTGGAAAAATATAGCAATTTTAATCTACTTATGTTATACTTATAACGTAGTGTAAAAAATAAGAAAGGAATTAAATTTTAATATGAAATTTGGTTTATCTGATATAACATATAACAAAATATTAGAAGTAATAAAAAAACATGATAAATATATATTTAAAATGTTTGGGTCAAGAGCAAGAGGAGATTATAAAGCAAATTCAGACATAGATATAGTAGTAATAAATTGCATAGAAGAAAAAGAAAAAAATAGAATAAAAGATGAAATAGATTTATTAGACATACCATATAGTATAGATTTGATTTTTATAGAAGAAATAACAAAAAAAGAACTATTAAATTCAATAGAAAGGGATGGTGTAATAATATGGTAAATAGATTTGAAGAAAGAAGAAAAGACTATAATAATGCTTTAGAAAAATTGGAAGAATCATTAAAAGAAACATCACAAGATTTTGATGATACAACAATGCAAGTAATTATAGATGGAACCTTGCATAGATTTGAATTTACTTTTGAACTTGCATGGAAAACTATAAAAGATTATTTGGAATATATGGGAATAACTAATAAAACAGGTAGTCCAAGAGAAAACATACAAGCAGCTTTTAAACAAGGAATAATAGATGATGGAGAAATATGGATAGAAATTATGCTATCAAGAAATGAACTTTCACATTTATATAATGAAAAAACATCAAGAAAAATATATGAAAATATAAAAAACAAATATATAAAAGAATTTGAAAAACTAGAAGAAAGATTTGAACAAATTTTGTAAATGGAGGAGAAAAATGGAAGATAAAAAACGTATTTTAACAGGAGATAGACCAACAGGGAGATTACACATAGGGCATTATTTTGGTTCATTAAAAAAGAGAGTAGAAATGCAAAATTCAGGTTTGTACGAACCATATATATTAATAGCAGATGTACAAGCATTAACAGATAATTTTAATAACCCAGAAAAAGTAAGAAAAAATGTAAGAGAAGTAGCAATGGATTATTTAGCATGTGGAATAGACCCAGAAAAAACAACAATATATATACAATCAATGATACCAGAAGTTGCAGAACTAACAGTATTTTATTCAAACTTAGTAACAATAGCAAGACTACAAAGAAACCCAACAGTAAAAACAGAATTAGCACAAAAGAAAGATTTATTTGGAGAAAGCGTTACATATGGATTTTTAGGCTACCCAGTAAGTCAAGCAGCAGATATAACATGTTTTGAAGGAAAATTAGTACCAGTAGGTGAAGACCAACTTCCACTAATAGAGCAATGTAGAGAAATAGTAAGAAAATTTAATTCAATATATGGAGAAACATTAATAGAGCCAGAACCAGTACTATCAAGTTCAGGAAGAATAAAAGGGTTAGACGGAAATGAAAAAATGGGAAAATCTCTAGGAAATGCAATTTACTTGTCAGACAGTGAAGAAGAAATAACTAAAAAGGTGATGAGTGCAGTGACAGACCCAGCAAGAATAAGAAAGGATGACAAAGGAAATCCAGATATATGTATGGTAGCATATTATCATAAATTATTTAGCTCAGAAGATGAAGTAAATACAGTATGCAAAGAATGTAGAGCAGGCCAAAGAGGGTGTGTAGCATGCAAAAGACAACTTGCTAAAAATATATCAGATACATTAAAACCAATAAGAGAAAAAAGGGCATATTATGAAGAACATCCAGAAATAGTTGATAAAATACTAATGGAAGGAACATTAAAAGCTCAAAAAACAGCAAAAGAAACAATGAAAAAAGTAAAAAAAGCAATGCGACTAGATTATTAAAGGACATTTGGGGACGGGTCAATTTTGTCCTAAGTGTCCTAAGTAAGAAGCGTCTAAAAAAATATATAGAAAGTTTGAAAGAGGGAAAATAATGTTTACAGATTATGTTAAAATAAATGTAAAGTCAGGAGATGGAGGAAATGGAGCAGTTTCCTTTCGTCGTGAAAAATATGTAGCAGCAGGTGGACCAGATGGAGGCGACGGAGGAAAAGGTGGAGATGTTTACTTTTTCGTGGATCCAGATGCAAATACATTAGTAGACTTTAGGTTTAAAAAGAAATTTAAAGCAGAAAATGGAAAAAATGGTGAAGGAGCACATAGATATGGAAGAAGTGGAGAAGATTTACATATTGGTGTGCCAATAGGAACGATAATTAGAGATGCTGAAACAAACCAAGTGTTAGCAGATTTATCTGAAAAAGGACAAGAAGAGCTTATACTTCCAGGAGGAAGAGGTGGAAAAGGAAATTCGCACTTTGCAACCTCAACCAGACAAGCTCCTAGATTTTCACAAGATGGAGAAAAAGGTTTAGAAAAAGAACTTGTGCTAGAACTAAAATTATTAGCAGATGTAGGACTTGTAGGCTTTCCAAATGTGGGAAAATCAACATTTTTGTCAAGAACAACTTCAGCAACGCCTAAAATTGCAAACTATCACTTTACAACATTAGAACCAAACTTAGGAGTAGTAAAATCAAGCTATGGAGATAGCTTTGTAATAGCAGATATACCGGGAATTATAGAAGGAGCAAGTCAAGGAACAGGGTTAGGACTTCAATTTTTAAGACATATTGAAAGAACAAGATTATTGCTTCATGTAATAGATGTATCTGGCACAGAAGGAAGAAATCCTGTAGAAGATTTTAACACTATAAATGAAGAATTAAAGCAATACAGCGAAAAATTGGCTGCAAGAAAACAAATAATAGTAGCAAATAAAATCGATAGTATGCAAGATGAAAACTTATATAAAGAATTAGAAAAAATGGCAAAGGAAAAAGGAATAGAAATATATAAAATTTCTGCAGTCACAGGAGAAGGAATAGAAGAACTTTTGAAACATGTATCTGAAATTTTAAAAACACTTCCAAAAGAAGATGTTGTAGAAGTGGTAGGAGGAAAGAAAGTATATACTTTAGAAGACGAAATACCATTTACAATAACAAGAGAAGATGGAATGTGGATAGTAGACGGCCCAGGGGTACAAAAAATTATGAGAAGAGTTAATTTAGAAGATAATGAATCTATGTATTATTTCCAAAAATGTTTAGATGAATTAGGAGTAAACAAGGCCTTAAAAGAAGCGGGTGTTAAACAAGGAGATACAGTAAAAGTAGTAGACTGGGAACTAGAATGGATGGACTAAAATGGAATGCTAAAAGAAAAAAGTAAAAAATACAAAGGAGAACAAGTAAAGTGAGAAATTTAAAAGGGAAAAAAGCGTAAGTATTGCAAATGCGTATACACAAATACAAAAAAGCTTTACAAAAGATGAAATTGTAAAAAATAAAAACAATTTCATCTTTTTTGAATTTATAATGAAATATTTGGAAATAAATGCTATAATACTAATAAATTAATATTGTTTGAAATTCGCAGACGCATCTGCAAATTTGGAAAGGTATAAAATATGAGCGATATAGAGAAAATAATAACAGATGAAAAATACAATTTGGAATTAAAGGAACAAGTAAGCTTTGAAGAACCGAAAAAATATTTAAAAGCGGTTAGTTCTTTTGCTAATGGATATGATATTGGATATGTAATATTTGGAGTAGAAGATGGAACAAAGAGAATTGTTGGTGTCAAAGATATAAAAAAGTCCTATGAAGAAGTGGCTAATAGAATAAAAACAAGAATAGATCCTAGTATTATACCAACAATTGATATTGTTAATATACAAGGAAAAGACTTAATAGTTGTAAAAGTTATTCAAGGTCAACATACGCCATATTATTATGTGAATAAAGGCACAAGAATTGCATATATAAGAAAAGGCGACCAAGATTGTGAAACAAATAGTACAGAATTAAATGAGCTTATTTTAAGAGGAAGAAATCAAGGTTGGGATGAATTAGTAACAGATAATTTATATAAAAATTTTACATTTGAAAAATTAAAGAAATATTTTAAAGATATAAAAGACTACAAAATAGAAAAAGAGGATTTAGAGTCTTTATAAGTGTTTTATATGTTTTGTTATTTATTATTATATAATACCTCTTAAAAAGGCTCTATCTCAAGCATTTTCCCCATACTAATTTATCTAACTTACTATTTAACAACATTTATAAAATAACATATTTTTTAATGTTTTGGTTAGATATTGGTTAGATGTTATTTATGAACTATATTATAACAGATAATCTACTATTGATAAATAGATTTTGAAAATTTTTTATAAAATTTTATCGTAAAATTACTCTATCCTCACAATAAATTGCCTTAAAATTGATTGTGAGAGCTAATTAAATATAATAAACATAGACTACTTGTAGTTTTTAAGCTACAGGTAGTTTTTTATGTTTAAAAGAGAATTGCCACAAACTCTTAAAAAGTGATAGGTGTAATGAGCCGATGCTATAAAATTCATTCGTATTTGTATAAACAGTCTATTTATACAAGGTGCGTGAGTGAGATTTTAGAACACAGACTCACAATAATAAAAGAGTATTCGGTGGCATATCTTGGTGTG
>USFC01000024.1 GCA_900553865.1 uncultured Clostridium sp. | reverse complement strand
TTCCGATCTTGGGGACGGGTCACTTTTGTCCTTTGTGTTCTTTATAATATTAATTATAATTTTTTTCTATTTTATTAAATTCATAAAGGACAAAAGTGACCCGTCCCCAAATGTCCTTTATGAAAGTTCTTCTTCAGATAATTGAGAAAGTGCTATTTGTTTGTATGTTTCGCAGTTTTTCATAAGTTCTTCGTGTGTGCCCTTTCCTACAATTTTTCCTTCTTCTAATACTATTATTTGCTCTGCATTCATTATTGTGCTAATTCTTTGTGCTACTATTATAACTGTTTTTCCTTTAGTTTCTTTTGCTAATGCTTCTCTTAATTTGCTATCTGTTTTTAAGTCTAATGCTGAAAAACTATCGTCAAATACTAATATTTCTGGGTCTATTGCAATTGCCCTTGCTATAGATAAACGTTGTTTTTGTCCACCAGATACGTTGTTTCCTCCTTGTGCTATTTCAGATTTGTATTTATCTTCTTTTGCCATAATGAATTCTTCTGCTTGTGCTATTTTAGCTGCTTTTATCATTTCTTCGTCACTCATATCTGGATTTCCATATTTTATATTGCTTTCTATTGTTCCAGAGAATAACACACCTTTTTGAGGAACAAACCCTACTTTTTTTCTTAATTCTTTTAAGTCTACATCTTTAATATTAACACCATCTATTACAAGTTCTCCTCTTGTTACGTCATAGAAACGAGGTATTAAGTTTACAACTGTAGATTTTCCACTTCCTGTGCTTCCTATAATTGCTGTTGTTTCTCCTGGCTTTGCTGTAAAGTCTATGTCTGCTAATATTTCCTCATCAGCATCTGGATATCTAAAACTTACATTTTTAAATTCTACTAATCCTTTTTTATCTTCTTTAAATTGTTTTAATTCTTTTTTATTTTTGATACTTGGATTAGTTTCTAATACTTCATTTATACGTTTTGCTGAAACTGCTGCACGTGGAAGCATTATAGATATCATAGATATCATTAAGAAGCTCATTACTATTTGCATTGTGTATTGTATAAATGCCATCATATCTCCAACTTGCATTACTCCTTCGTCTACTTTATGACCTCCAACCCATACGATAAGTAGCATAATAGAGTTCATAATAAAGCTAAGTGCTGGCATCATTATACTCATTGCACGGTTTACGAAAATATTTGCTTTCATTAAATTTTTGTTGCTATCGTCAAAACGCTCTTCTTCACATTTATGCGTATTAAATGCTCTTATAACTGGAAGACCTGTTAATATCTCTCTTGATACTAAGTTTAGTCTATCTATTAAATCTTGCAATTTTTTAAATTTTGGCATTGCAATTGAAAATAATGCTAATACAATAACTATAATTGCTCCAACTGCTAATGCAATAATCCATGCCATAGAGTTATCACTACTGTTCATTACATGAAGTACACCACCTATTCCTATAATTGGTGCATATACAACTACTCTAAATAGCATTGTTATTAAGTTTTGAATTTGAGCTATATCGTTTGTGCTTCTGGTTATTAAAGATGCTGTTGAATACTCTCTAAATTCTTTTGTAGAAAAGCCCATAACTTTTTTGAATACTTTATCTCTTAATGTTCTACCTAATTCTGCCGCTACTTTTGCAGATAAAAGCATAACTATAATTGCACTTGCCATACTAACAAATGCTACTCCTAACATTTGAAGTCCTGCCATAAAAATATAGTTGTTTTGTATTTTATCTGTATCTATTCCTATTTGTTTATATTCATTTTTTACTTGAACTATTGCTGCTTGGCTTATTATTGAGTCACCCATTTTGTCTACTTGCTCTTGCACTGTTTCAAGTATTTTGTCTAATTGTTCTTCTGGCATATCTTTTAATATATCATTATTTAAATTTGATAGTATTAATAATGGTTTTGCAATTTGGTCATTTAAAGTTTCTTGCTCTTCTTCTGAAAGTTTATTTACAATGTATAAATCTTCATTTTCCAATGCTGGATATTTTTCTACATATTTTTCATATTCATTTTCTTTTAAAGAATTTTTTGAAGTTAATGTATATTTATTTAAAATACTTTCATCTTCTTTGGTACATAGCAAAAGTGCATCCATTTGGCTCTTTCTTATAACTTCTGGTGCTGGATTTTCTATTCCTCCTGCTTGAATTCCTGTATTTACAATTTTAGAAGTGTAATCTGGAAGTGTTAAATCTGCCCATGCTTGCACACACAAAAGCAACACAATTATTGCTACATACACTATTGAGGATTTTAAATTTTTTAATAACTTAAGCATTTTTTGCATTCCTTTCTTTCTCTTAGTAACTTAAGCATTATATGCGAAAATCCAAAATTTGTCAATAAACGAAATGTGAATTTTATGTGAACAGTAGCTTTTGCTTATAGAATTTAAGCAAAAAAAATCTCTAAGCAAAATAATGTTACTTAAAGATTTTTTGGTGTTATCCCATTATAATCTAGACTTTTGGGGTAACTTTTTTATAAAACTTTTATTAGTTCGCCAAGTTCTTTTCCTACTGTTGTTGGTATTTTTATTATTTCAAATTTTGAAGTTTTATCTCCAAATTTTATTTCTACCACATCTCCTACTTTTACCTCATAGCTTGGCTTTACTATTTTTCCATTAACTGCTACTCTGCCTCCATCTGCCGCTTCGTTCGCAACAGTTCTTCTTTTTATTACACGTGATACCTTTAAAAATTTATCTAATCTCATGTTTTATTTTAGTGCCCCATTTCTATAAATATTTTTAATGTTTTTCTTTTATTTCTTTTTCAATTTTAGAAATAAAGTCTGCTACTGCCATTTGACCAATATCTCCGTCTTTTCTTGTACGTACGCCTACTGCATTTGCTTCTATTTCTTTATCTCCAACTATTAACATATATGGAATTTTTTCCATTTGAGCTTCACGGATTTTGTATCCTACTTTTTCTTGTCTATCATCTAATTCAACTCTTATATCTTCATCTAATAGCTCTTGTTCTACTTTTTTACAATAGTCTAATTGTTTATCTGTAATTGGAAGTATTTTTACTTGAACTGGTGCAAGCCAAGTTGGAAGAGCTCCTTTTGTTTCTTCTAAATAGTATGCCATAAATCTGTCTATACTTCCTAATATTGCTCTATGAAGAACTACTGGAGTTTTCTTTGCTCCGTCTTTATCTATATATGCTAAATTAAATTTAGCTGGTAAACAGAAATCTAATTGGCATGTAGATAATGTATATTCATTTCCTACCGCTGGTTTTACTTGAACATCTAGTTTTGGTCCATAGAAGGCTGCTTCTCCTATTTTTTCTTCATATTCAATTCCTATATCTTTTAATACTTGTCTTAATTTATTTTCAGCATTATCCCACATTTCGTCATCTGGATGATATTTTACTTTATCATTAGGATCTCTTAATGACAATTCAAAATGATAATCTGTTATGTTTAATTCTTGGTAAACTTCTAGAATTAAGTCTACAACTGCTTTAAATTCAGACTCTATTTGTTCTGGTGTTACAAATAAGTGGGCATCATTTTGACAGAAAGTTCTAACTCTTTCTATTCCTTTTAAGGTTCCACTTGCTTCATATCTGCAATCTCTTGCTACTTCACCTATTCTAATTGGTAAATCTTTATATGAATGTATGCTGTTTGCATATATCATCATATGATGTGGGCAGTTCATTGGGCGAAGTACAAATTCTTCTCCTTCAACTTCCATTTTTGGAAACATACTATCTTTATAATGCTCCCAGTGTCCTGATGTTTTATATAAATCTACACTTGCTAGTGGTGGAGTTAAAACATGTTTATAACCTAATTTTCTTTCTTTTCCTTTAATATAATTTTCTAATAAATCCCATACCATGCAGCCATTTGGCAAGTACATCGGAAGTCCTTTTCCTACTAAGTCGTTTGTCATAAATATTCCAAGTTCTTTACCAAGTTTTCTGTGGTCTCTTTGTTTTGCTTCTTCTAATTTTGTTAAATATTCTTCAAGTTCAGAAGCTTTTGGGAATGAAATTCCATAAACTCTTTGTAAAGTTTGGTTATTAGCATCTCCTCTCCAATAGCTTGAAGACATTGATGTTAATTTTATTGCCTTTACTTTTCCTGTTGAAGGTAAATGTGGCCCTCTACATAAATCTACAAATTCACCTTGTTTATAAAAAGATATTACTTCTCCTTCTGGTAATTCTTTAATTAATTCTACTTTGTATGGTTCTTTTCTTTCTTCCATTAATTTTATAGCTTCTTCTCTTGGAAGTTCAAATCTTTCAATAGTTAAATCTTCTTTAATTATTTTTTTCATTTCTTCTTCTAATGCAGCTATGTCATCTTCTGAAAATGGTCTTTCTACATCAAAATCATAGTAAAATCCTTTTTCTATTGCTGGACCTATTGTTAATTTATAGTTTGGAAATAATCTTTTAACAGCTTGTGCTAAAATATGTGCTGTTGTATGCCAATACATACTTTCTTCTACTTCCATTGTTTTTCCACCGTCTAATTTTATTTTAAACATTTTTTATTCCTCCTTTTAAATTACATGGTTGATTGCTTTTATTAAAACCCTCCATTAAATTTTACATTTATAAGTTCTTTTATTCTTTGTGATAAGCTTGCAATTAGTACTTGTAGTTGTTCTGTTGGATAATCGTTTAATACAGCACAATTGCTCCTATCTACTTTTGTTATGTCTGTAATGCTTTCTTGAAAAGCTATTTCTTGTTCGTAATTTATTATACCATTACCTATTGCTACTTCACAATTTGTTATTATTGTATCTTCTGAAGTGTCATTTGTGCTATCCATATTTATTTCTACTTCTTCATCATCTACATTTATCAATGCATTTATTGTATAGGTATTATTGCTTGCAACATCTTCTACACTAATTTCTATTTTGCTATATTCTTCTGTTGACCCTAAGTTTTCCATTAACATATAATAGCTATTTGTGTTTGTTCCCTTTTGACCATAAATGGTATATTTTATTTCATTTTTGTATATTATTTCTGTTGTTATTACTTTTCCATTTTCAACATAAACGGTTATTGTTATACCATTTGTTGAAGTTGAATTTTCTTTGTTTATATTATTTATTAAAGTATCTATTTGGCTTACTAAATTATTAACATTTGTATAATTTTCATCTAAATTAAGCATTTTTGCTTTTGTTGCAAGAATATTTAAGGTTATACTATCTTTCTTTAATTCTTGTAATAATGCAATTTCTAATTGTTTTAAGTCTGCTTCATTTAAATCTAAACGATATCCTGTGGTATTATAAATTACACCTTTTTTACTTATTGCAATATCTTTGTTTTTTGTAAAGTTTGCTTTTTCTATATTTTGCTCTAGCACAGGAAGATATGTTTCTTTTATGTGTGCTTTTTCATCATCGGTTAAGTTTAAAATTTCATTTATATTACCCATTGGTGATATACTGTTTGGAAGGTTTGCAGTATCTGTTATTCCTAATTTTTGAGCTAGAACTTTTAAGTTTTGGTTTTCTATTCCTACAAAGGCTGTTACTACTTCATCTGATTTTAAAGCATATATATTATTTGTGTTTGCATATTCTACTTTAAAGATATCTTGGTCATTATTTTTTAAAGTTCCTACTCCATAAGCTGTTTTAGCTGACTTGTCCACTTTAGCTTCTACTGCAAATTTCATGTTTTTTAAAGCATTTTTTGCTACATCACTAGTTTCTTCTGTTTCATAACCCAAATTTCCAGTTAAAGTAAATGCCTCTTCATTCATTCTATTTATATTGTTAGTTACTGTAGCATTTGGCACATACTCTACATCTTTAATTGCCTGTTCCATATATTTAAAAAACAAGCTTTGGTTTGATTTAAAAATATCTGTTTTTAAATATACAATGGTTCCTGCTACTCCCAATATTAGAATTATTCCTATTATAATACTTGCAATTTTTATTGCTCTTTTTCTTCCATAATGCATAACTTTTTCCTTCCCTTCTTTTTTATTAAATTTTAATAATTCACAAGTTGCTAATTATTTTTTTAATCTTTGTTCTACTGCTTCATACATAACAATTCCAGCTGATACAGAAGCATTTAAAGATGTTATTTTTCCTCTCATAGGAATTTTTACTAAAAAGTCACAATTTTCTTTTACAAGCCTACTCATTCCAAATCCTTCGCTTCCAATTACTATTGCAAGTGGACCTGTTAAATCTTGGCTATAATAATAAGTTTTTGTATCCATATCTGTTCCACAAATCCATAAGCCTTGTTCTTTTAAGTATTTCATTGTTTCTACCATATTGTTAACTCTAGCTATTTTCAAATGTTCTACTGCTCCTGCAGATACTTTATTTACAGTTGCATTTACACTTGCTGCCCTTCTTTTTGGTATAACAATTCCATGAACCCCAGCGGTTTCTGCTGTTCTTATTATTGAACCTAAATTGTGTGGGTCTTCTATTCCATCTAATAATACTATAAATGGGTCCTCTTGTCTATCCTTTGCTTCTGATAAAATGTCTTCTATATCCACATAGTCAAAGGGTGGAACAATGGCAATTACTCCTTGATAATTTTCTGTTTGTGCCATTTGTTTCATCTTTTCCTTGCTTATTGTATTTATTAATATCTTTCTTTCGCTTGCCATGGCTATTATTTTATTTATTGAGCCATGTTTTTCTCCATCTTGTACAAATATTTTATTTATATCTCTTCCAGATTCTAATAACTCAATTACTGAATTTCTTCCTTCTATTTGGTCTGTTAGCTCCATTTGGGACGTTTCTAGAAGGTTACTCTGTTCCTTTTGGTGCTTTTCTCTTTTTTCCTTCCTTAGCTTATTTCCACTCGGCCTTTCATATTTATTTTCTTTCATCTTCTATTTTTCCTTCCTTAAGTTTTAAGTCGATGTTTGCTTTACATAACTATCAGTTTATTCATCCAACTTCAGTACACTTAAAAATGCTTCTTGTGGTATTTCTACATTTCCTATTTGGCGCATTTTCTTTTTACCTTTTTTCTGTTTTTCTAGTAGTTTTTTCTTTCTGGTAATATCCCCACCATAGCATTTTGCAAGTACATCTTTTCGCATTGCTGAAATGGTTTCTCTTGCTATTATTTTTCCTCCAATTACTGCTTGAAGTGGTATGCTGAACAATTGCCTTGGTATTACAATTTTTAGTTTTTCTATCATTTTTTTGCCACGTTCATAGCTGGAATCTTTGTGTACTATAAATGATAATGCATCTACACCTTCTCCATTTACCCAAATATCTAGTTTTACCAAATCTGAGCGCCTGTAATCTTTTATTTCATAGTCAAAAGACGCATAACCTTTTGTCCTAGATTTCAAGTTGTCAAAAAAGTCATATATTATTTCATTAAGTGGTAATTCATAAATTAATGTAACTCTATTTTCGTCTAAATATTTCATATCTATGTAAACTCCACGTCTATTTTGGCAAATTTCCATTATGTTTCCAACAAATTCTTTTGGTGTTAGAATTTCTGCTGTAACAAATGGTTCTTCCATATATGCTATTTCGTTTGCTGGTGGAAGGTCTGAAGGGTTATATAATTCTATCATTGTTCCATCTGTTTTATATACTTTATATATAACTGATGGTGATGTTGTAATTAAACTTAAATCAAATTCTCTTTCAAGTCGTTCTTCTATTATTTCCAAATGTAGAAGCCCTAAAAATCCACATCTAAATCCAAAACCTAATGCATTTGAAGTTTCTGCTTCATATTCTAAAGCTGCATCATTTAATTTCAATTTTTCTAATGCTACTTTTAGATTTTCATAGTCACTGCCATCCATTGGATATAGCCCACAATATACCATAGGGTTTACTTTTTTGTATCCCGGTAGCGGCTCTGGTGCTGGACTATTTTTCAAGGTTATTGTATCACCAACTCTTATATCTGATAAATTTTTAATACTTGCTGCAATATAGCCAACTTCTCCCGCTTCTAGGTATTCACATGGTTCATATGTGCCTGGTTCAAAATGCCCAACTTCTGTTACTGTAAATGCTTTTTTTGCCGCCATTAGCAATATTTCATCTCCCACTTTTACAGTTCCATCTTTTACCCTAACATATGCTATTGCTCCTTTGTAGTCATTATATAAAGAGTCAAATATTAAGCATTTTAAAGGTGCCGCTTCATTACCTGTTGGCGCTGGTAAATCTGTTACTATTCTTTCTAGTACTTGGTCTACATTTAACCCTGATTTTGCTGAAATGCAAGGTGCATCCATTGCTGGAATTCCTATAATATCTTCTATTTCTTTTTTTACTTCTTCTGGTCTTGCATTTGGAAGGTCTACTTTGTTTATAACTGGCAATATTTCTAAGTTATTATCTATTGCTAAATATACATTTGCAAGTGTTTGTGCTTCTACACCTTGGCTTGCATCTACAACTAGTATTGCTCCATCGCAGGCTGCCAAGCTTCTTGATACTTCATAATTAAAGTCTACATGGCCCGGTGTATCTATTAAATTAAGCTCATATTCTTTTCCGTCTTTAGCTTTATATTTCATTCTTACTGCTTGAGATTTTATTGTTATTCCACGTTCTTTTTCTATTTCCATGTTGTCTAATACTTGTGCTTCCATTTCTCTTTTTGAAAGAACCCCTGTCATTTCTATTAGCCTATCTGCTAATGTTGATTTTCCATGGTCTATATGTGCAATTATGCTAAAGTTTCTTATATATTTTTTTCTGTCTTCCAATTCTTTTCTCCATTTCTTGTTTGCTCTTTATTTTCACGCTTCTATTTTATCATAATTTTGCTTATTTTATCAATACAAATCAGCAGATTTTTATAGAATTTTAGGGGTTATTCATATCTTTTAAAACCTTTATATTTCTATATAATCTACTATTGTTATCAATTTCTTTATGTCGTTCATACAATCCACCTTTCTAATTGTGCATTTATTAATTGCACAAATTGTTTTCTTATTGATTGACATTATAACATTTATTTCCAATTTTTTCATTAAAAATCTAAAAAAAGATGAAATTGTATTTATATTTTTTACAATTCATCTTTTAAATATGTGAAAATTTTATAATTATATTTTATATAAAAAAATTGCTTTAGATTTTTTATTAATTGCATTGGTACTTTCTAATTTTTTACAAAATTAGAAAGTCGCAGCAAGACGGACAGAGAAATTGTAGTCCACAGCAGTGCCGTCCATATAGCCACTGTCGAAGTTCACAAACCAAGCAATACCATAGTAGTCCTGTGAAGAAGACCAGTAGTAGGTGCTAAGGCCAAGATTTCCATAATATTTAGAATTAGAACTATCTTTTGAAATTTCCAATTCTCCTGCAAATGCTGCCCATTCAGCTCTTGATGGTACAAACCAATCATTATTAACTTTCTCTTGTATTTGTCCCCACATATCTTTGTGACCACTTGAGCACTTATCTTTTTCTCCATATGCTTCTGAATTCCATTTTTCTATCATCGTTAAAGTATTATTCTTTCCTTTTCCAAAATCTACTGAAGTTGTACTTGCATAATCTGACATTTGACCATATGCTGAATTATACCAGTCATTCCCTGTTCCGTTTTTCTTTCCATCTATATCTTTTAGCGCCATTATATAAAATCTGTCTTTTCCACTACCTACTGGAGCTATTACATCACTTGTTCCAAAACTATCTACATAACCTGTCTTTTTTACATAATAGTTTTTTAATCCTTCTGTTATAGTTGGTATTTTATATCTTTTCCCTAATGAAATCCCCCATTTTCCACTTTTTGTAGTTCCTACCGCTAAATCTGCAAATATTATTCCATCTACTGTTCCATCTGCATCTATATCAGCATAATAGCCTACATATGATTTTTCTTTTGAAATTAATGTTAACTCTTTTGTATTCTCTTTAATATAATCTTTTTTATTAAAATCCGATTGCTCTTTTATAGTCTCCCCTGTATAGTTTTCGCTTCCTTTAGCATCCTTTTTCATTATTTCATTATTTCTTATTACCAAGCCTATGCTTATTCCTGCTAATATAATTAAAACTATTATGATTATTACTAATGCTATTAGTGTTATTCCTTTTGCTCCTTTTAAATTTTTATTCATTTTTTATTTTCCCCCTCTTTTCTTTTGTTATTGTACATTTCTATGTATATACAAACCTTCGACTTTTGTCAACTTTAATGGCAGAATTTTTCAGCTAAATAAATAGAATTTAGGTTTTCTATATGTACTTGGCTAATTTTTTAACAATATATTTTTCATTTCAACAATATTATAAAAAGGTACATTAATTCCTCTCTCTACCAACTCTACACCCCTAAGAGATGTAACTATTTTACTATAATTAACATTTTTTCACCTGCGCATTTATATCTCGCAAGCATGGTTGCGGTTCACATTCTCTCACCTATAAATTTATATTTCGCAGATAGGCTTGCGATTCACATTTTTAATAATATCATCTATAATATTTAATATTTATTTTTCAATTCTAGTTAATTTTTCGTAGCCATTTATATGGACATTTTTTCTTTCATTTCATTATAAAATCAAAAAAAGATGAATTTGTATTTATATTTTTTACGCTTCCATAATATTTAGGTTCAGAACTATCTTTTGAAATTTTCCATTCTCCTTTTGGGTTCTTTTAGTTTATTTTATATCTTTATAACTATTATACTTTTTATAAATAATTATTGAAATTACTGTTACCACCATAAGACTTATTATAATTGTTGCACTAACACCAGTTTGTGGCAATTTACCTGTTGCAGTAGTATCATCTTCTGGTTGTTTAGGCTCTTCTTTAACAATATTAGTAATTTTAACTACAATGTCTTTCGTCATATTATCCATATCTACTAAATGGATTGTTTCTGTAGCATTCTCTGTATATTCTTTAGTTAATTTCATTCCATCTTCTGATATTGTCCAACTCTCTACTTCATTTACTTTTTTATTTGTTTTTATAGTAGCTGTTACTTTTCCAGTGGTGTTAGTTGTTGGATTATACGTTACTGTAGCAGTTAACCCTTCTTTTACTTCTGATAATTGAATTTTAGGACTACTTGTTAATTCAATTGTATAATCTTTTGATTCTTTATCTTTATATGTTAACACTACTTTCTCATTTGTTGCTATTGTTTTATTTAATAAATCTGTATTCTGCATATCTTTTATTTTTAACCTATATTTTAATTTTGCAACTTCCTCACCTTTTAATGTTCCAATATCCCAAGAAATAGTTTTTGTTTCTTCATCTATTCCTTTACTTGCAATTCCTGTATTAGCACTTCCCACATAAGAAAATTCAAAATTTTTTGTTATATCTTCTGGAAAATAATCAACTATTTTTACTGTATTAATTGAATTTTGAATTTTTTCTATAACATCTGCTAATATATTATTATTTACAATTTCTTCTATATCTGCATCTTTTATATTATAAAATTTTCCTGCTGTTGGATTATTTGCTGTTCCAAAAATATTAGTTATAGCCAATAAATCATTATTATATTCATCAGCCTCTGGATCTAATCCTGTCATCATAGAAATCAAATACACTCCTGAATTAGATAAATTCTGTATAGTTGCTTTCGTATTAGCCTGTGCAGTCAAACTTTCTTCTGTTGTTGTATCATTACCTGCATTTGTACCTTTTACATCACAAGTTGGAACTCCATCAGTAAATAACACTATAATTTTATTTTTACAATCATTTGAAAAATTATTGTTAGCCTTTTGAAGACCAGCATCAATATTCGTTCCAGAAGATGTTGAAGAATCCGCTACTTTCTGTATACCTGATAATACAGTAGTCTCATTATCACTTAGTGATTGCACTAAAGTTGCATTATTAAGACCAATACTTGAAAAATTACCATTCCCAGTAAATTTTACAGTTCCTATCTTTACACTACTTGATTGTTTAAATATAGATGATGCTAATGTTTTAGCACTATTTATAATTAGATTTTTTCTAACTTTACCAGAATCTGTAACCAATTCCATAGATGGAGAATTATCAATTACAAAAAAAACTTCTGTTGAGCCATTAGTATTAGTTTCTTTTTTTGTATTTGACAACTTCAATTCTATAGTTACTTCTCCCATTTCTGCATTTGAATCTACTATTGTTTTTGAAATATATCCTTGATCATTTTCCAAATATTTTGTTTCACTTGCTTGTTGAATTACATCTAGTGTAGTTTTTAATTCTGTAGCATTTACACTTCCACATATTCCTACTAATAATATAATTGTAATAAACATAATAAAAATTTTCTTTAACATCTGTATCTCTCCTCGTATTTTATCTTAAAGTGCTTTTATTTATTTTGCATTAATCTACATTTAATATATCATTTCGAAATTTTTCTGTCAATAGTTTTAAACTATTTTATTAAGTTATATCTTAATAAGTTTTAGTGGTGTTAAGTTATTTATGTTTTATCTTATATAATTTATATATAAACAATTTTTATATTATTAAATTAATGTAAAAGAAGGAGGAACTTATGACTTCTATGGAACTAGTTGGACTTAATACTAAATGGTATAGGTATCAAAATAATTTAACACAAGAACAATATGCAAATAAAACAAAATTTAAAATGGCTTATATTAGTGTTATTGAAACTGGAAATGCTAATTTAACCTGTAAAAATATAGATTTTATAGCAAAATCATTTAATATAAAACCAGAATTATTATTTAATGAAAAAACTGCTAAACTTGCTCAAAAGCTACCTGTTAGAGTAGATATGTATAAAAGGAAATAAATTTTAAAAGTTTATTTCCTTTTATTTTTATTATCTTTCTAAATCAAAACCTTTTGATGTTACATATTTATGAAAATCATTTTGTAATTTTCTATAAAATATCTCTTTGTTTCTTCTAAATCTATCTTCTTAAAAAACTTTTTATCTGATGTAATCATCATTTGACACGTTATAATACTATTTTTTCTCAAATTACCTTGTAAATCATATTTACTTTTTTAATTGTGCAACTGCGGTTGCACAATTAGAGTTATTACCTTTTCGACAGTGTCGCAAAAATTCCAGATGTGTCTGCTAATTTATTAATATATTGACATTATAGCATTTATTTTCAAAAATTTCATTATAAAATCAAAAAAATTTGTAAATAAATTTTTTTGTCAAACTTTAAAATTTCTTTTACTTCTTTTGGTAATTCTCGGAAGTTTGACACTTTTTTATATAAAAATCTTTGTAATCGTTGAAAACGTTTATTTTTATTCATTTTTTATTTTCCCCCTATCTTTTTTATTTTAATAGCCATATATTTAACTTTTGGTAATATAGTTAATAATTTTTGGGAGATTTAAAGCAACATAAAAAAGGCAGTAACAAACGCCTATAAAATAGGCTTCATTTCTGTCTTTTTCTTAAATTATAATACCAAAATAAACATAACATTTTTATTAAAGCTATGTCATTTTTTCTATATTTATTTTTTAGTAAAGTATAGCTCTTTACAGCTTCAAGGCTTTTGTCACTTTTAGTTCATTTGCTTTTTCTCTTCTTTTTTTCTTTTGCTATTGTACACTTCTATGATATACAAACCTTTAAATTTCGTTAACCTTATTAGCAAAATTTTCCAACTTCTAACAAAATCCTCCCGCTTCTAGTGTTGCCTTTTACCTCTTTTATTTCAAATCTTCCTTTTCCTCTTATGGTCACTATATCTTTGGGCTTAATTTCTTTAGAGCTTTTTTGAATTACTTCATAATTAACCAATACTCTTTCTGCAGCTAAAAGTTCATTTGCTTTTCCCCTTGAACATCTTGCAAGTTCTGAAACGATGTTATCTATTCTCATGGATGGTATTGTTATTGTTATAATTTCTTTTTTGCTTTCTATTTTTCTTACATCTTCCAGCGAAATTTCTTCTACCTTTGCTTTACTAAATCTAGTTAAACTTGGTAAATTACTTAATACAAATTTTAATATGTCTTCTTTTATTATTATGTCTGCACCATTTTCGTCTACTAATATATCTCCAACTTTTTCTCTTTTTAGCCCTAATTTCATTAATGCCCCTAAATAATCTTTGTGCATATATTTACCTTTATTTTCATTTGGAAGAGCGATACGCACTACTTTTATATATTCGTTTAAATTTATATTTTGTATTATGTTTTCTAATTTTTCTGGATAAAAGACTACCGCAACCCTTTCTGCCGCTTCTACTCCTCCACAAAATAGATAATTTTTTATTTTTTTAGCATTTAAAAAATTATACACCTGTTGCTTTTGACTTAAATCTAAAAAATCTGTTACTTGTATTTTATTTTTTCTTTCACAAAAGTTAATTTTATCTGTTATTTTAGACAAAAGCAATTTTTCTTCTTCTTTTCTTTCCATAGCTCTCCGTTTCTAAAATTTAATACTTTTTGCATCTAATCCATACATTTCTTCTAATTCTTCTACTTTTCCATGTTCTATAAATGTATCTGGCAAACCAAATGCTTTAAATTGTACTTTTATTTCGTCATTTTGGCTTATTATTTCTTCTATTTTTGAGGCTAAACCACCTATTATTGTGTTATCTTCTATTGTTATTACTTTTCCTGTTTTTTTCATAGATTTTATTACTGTTTGTTCATCAAATGGTTTTAAAAATCTAGCATTTATTATCTCCACCGTTTTTCCTGTTTTTTCTAATTTTTCTTTTACTTCAAAGGCTTTTGCTACTGTTTTTCCAATTGCTATTATTGTTATATCTTTTCCTTGCGCTAAAATTTCTGCTTTTCCTAGTTCTATTTTTTCGTGCTTTTCAAATTTTATTTTTTTACTTTCTCCTCCACGTGGATAACGTATAACCACTGGTGCTTTTAATTTTACTGCAAATTCAAGCATTTCTTCCAGTTCTATAAAATCCTTTGGTGCCATTATAGTAAGGTTTGGTATTAGGTTAAAGAAAGATAAATCAAACATCCCTTGGTGTGTTTCCCCATCTTGTCCTACTAGGCCTGCTCTATCTGCACACATTACTACTGGTAAATTTTGCATGCATACATCATGTATTACTTGGTCAAAGGCTCTTTGGTAAAAGGATGAATATATTGGGACTACTGGAATTAATCCTTCTTTTGCCATTCCTGCCGCCATACATACTGCATGTTGTTCTGCTATTCCTACATCAAAAAATCTTTTTGGATATTTTTGTTTAAATTCTTTTAAACCTGTTCCGTCTGCCATGGCTGCTGTTATTGCAACTATTTTTTCGTTTTCTTTTGCGAGTTCTACTAGTTTATCTCCAAAGACTTGTGAATAGTCTTTTTCTTTTGGTTTTATTAGTTTTCCTGTTTCTTTATTAAAGCTTCCTATTGCATGAAAACTATCTGGATTTTCTTCTGCTGGTTTATATCCTTTTCCTTTTTTAGTGATTATGTGTACTACTACTGGTTCTTTTTCTTTTTTTGCTAAGTTTAAAATCCATTCTACTCTTTCTATATCATGTCCATCTACTGGGCCTAAGTATTTAAAGCCTAAGTCTTCAAAAAACATATTTGGTATAACTAATTGTTTTATGCTATATTTTACTTTTCTTGCAAAATGTATTATTGGTGGTCCTACTTTAGGCACTTTTGCTATTATTTTCCTAATACTATTGTTGGATTTTTTATAGAATTTTTTAGTTCTAATTTTGGTTAAAAATCTGGAAATTCCACCTACATTTTTTGATATGCTCATTTCATTATCATTTAATATTACTATTAGCCTTGTTTTGCTGCTTCCTGCATCATCTAAAGCTTCTAATGCCATTCCTCCTGTTAGAGCTCCATCTCCAATAACTGCTATTACATGGTTTTCTTGCTTTTTCAAATCTCTTGCTCTTGCCATTCCAAGTGCTGCTGAAATTGAGGTACTACTATGTCCTGTGTTAAATTCGTCATACATAGATTCCTTTGTTTTTGGAAATCCTGCTATTCCGTTTAAGCTTCTTAAGGTACTCATTTTTCCTCTTCTACCTGTAAGCATTTTGTGTACGTAAGTTTGATGCCCTACATCCCATACTATTTTGTCTTCTGGCAAATCAAATACGCTATGAAGTGCAATTGTTAGCTCTACTACGCCTAAATTTGAAGCTAAATGTCCTCCTGTTTTTGAAACCGTTTCTATCATTTCTTCTCTTATTTCTTTTGCAAGTTCTATTTTCTCTTTTTCTGTTAGTCTTTTTGTGTCTTTTGGATTATCTATTCTATCCAAAATTTTCTGCATCATTTTTTATTCCTCCATTGTAATTCTGCCCTTTTTATATTGCCATTGTTGTAAGTAACAAACATGCAAAAATTGGCACTGTTATATTGTCTGTTCCTTTTACTGAAACCGCTTCTATTACTGTTACGCTTATTGCAAGTAACACTGATTTTAATAGCCATAATGGTGATTGTATGCTACATAAAAATATTGCTGTTACAAAAAATGATATAAATAGCATTGTGGCTGACCCTGCAAGTGTTTTTTTTGTTTTTCCTATTTTATATGGCATACTTTTTATGCTTCTTCCTATAATTGCTGCTAATCCATCTCCATAGCCCATTATTAAAATAGAGCATAGCCCTATTTCTGGTCTTTTTATTATTCCAAAGGTAAAAATTGCTATTATAAATAATGAAAGTGCATAATATACGGTTCCTAGTCCGTCTTTCTCTTCTTCATTTCTTTCCATTACTTTTATTAAGTCTTTTTTATATGATATATAATTTATTATTACAAAGCTAAGTGGTACAAGGCTTGCACAAATAACGTTATCGAAAAAATACATTGCTAAAAACCACCAATTAGCTAACATTATGTGTATAAATTTTCTGCTTGCTTCTTTTCCTGCTTTTTCAAAAAATTTTGCTGCTACTATAATAACAGCTACAAATATGTATGATAATATTATTCCAATTATATTTTTCATATGTTTTCCCTCTTTTTCTTTTTTTGGTTTATATATAATATCATAATTTTTTGCTTTTTTCTACCTTATATTACAATTTTATTTCATTTTTGAGCCACTGTTGCAAATAGAAATAATGTATATTATAATATAAACGATTAATAATATTATAAAGGAAGGGATTTTTATGTTTAAAACTAAAAAGAAATTTATTGTTGCTACACTTGCTGTTCTTTTATTAATTTCTACTACTTGTTTAGCTGCAACTGCTAGCTCTGAGAAAGCTAAATTTGAAATTGTAGAAAATAATATTTGCACTATTAATATTAATAGTATAGCTAAATTTGAAAAAAAGATTGTATCTTATGATTTAGAAAAAAAGGAATTAGATATTGAATTAAAAGTTTCTAATACTTCTGAGCCTCTATTTAATCAACTTACTGAAATTACTTTTGTTATAGATAATTCATTAAGTATGAAAGATGCTGTTGGAGATTCCACTAGGTTTGATTTAATAACAAATTCTGCTAAAACATTAGCTACAAAGCTTTTAGAAAATGAAAATGTAAAAATTGGTATTACTACATTTTCTACTGGAGATGAAGAAGGAACTATTTCTGATGCAAAATTAAGATTAAAACCAAGTTCAAATAAGGAAACTGTATTATCTACTATAGATTCTATAAAAGTTGCTGAATTTGGTCCTAGAACAAATATTGAAGCTGGTTTAACTGTTGCAAGCCAAAACTTTACACCTGAATGTAAATCTAAATATATTGTTTTATTAACAGATGGCGTTCCAAATACTGCAGTTGGTGGTCCTACACTAACATATTCTGGCGAAACTGCTACTAAAACAATTGCTAAATTAAAAGAGTTAGATGCTGCTGGCGTTGAAATTTTCTCTGTTATGACTGGTGTTCCAAATGTTGAAGAACCTTCTACTGGAATTACTTATAAAGCTTTAGCAGAAGAAATATTTGGTACAGCAACTGATCCTACAGTCGGAAAGTTCTATTACATTCCTGATAGCCAAATTGAAGAAACAATTTGTACTACTATTTTAAATAATTTTGTAGATACTTCTGCAAATACTTTAACAAATTTAAAAATTTATGACTATTTTCCACAAGAAATTGTAGACAACTTTGAGTTTTCATATGTTACAAAGCCTACTAAAGGAACAATTTCACCAACTATTGATTTACAAAATAATTTAATTACATGGACTATTGACAAACTAGAACCACAAGAAACAGCTAATGTTATTTACAAATTAAAAGTTAAAGAAAACGTAGATACTAAAATTCTTAATGTTGTATTAAATACTAACGAAAAAGTTGAAATTACTGCAAACGAAATAAAAACAGCTGATGGCTCAAATACTTTAACTTCAACTGTTACACCTAAAGTAAAATTATCTTTAGATACAACTACTGCAGATACAACTATTCCTCAAACAGGTGATACTAACACTATGTATATTGTTATTGGAATTGTATTAGTAGCTGCTATTGCTTTAGGAATTAAACTTTATTTCACTAACAAAGAAGTAAAATAGGACATTTGGGGACGGGTCACTTTTGTCCTTTACATAAAGCGTTAATTTGGATTAAAAATAAAAACATATTAATTTGAAAAAAAGCGCTATTAGAAAGTAAGTAAGCTAGAAATTATTGAGAAATTTGTGGAAAGAGTTCATTTTTTAAATGGAAGGGTGCC
>USFC01000023.1 GCA_900553865.1 uncultured Clostridium sp. | reverse complement strand
ATGGAACAAGAATTGGACAAGGTAGAGAAAATGTAAAAAAATATTTACAAGATAATCCAGAAATAGCAAAAGAAGTAGAAGAAAAAATAAGAGCAAACTTTAATGAAGCCTTTGAAAAGAGTCTTGGAGAAGATTCAAACGAAAACGAAGAAGAGGAATAATAAGTGTATAGCATAGAAGAATATGATAGAGAAAAAACGAAAGTATTAAAATATGTAATATATAAAAAAAGAACTATTAAAGAAATAAAAACAAAATTTAAACCAACAATAGAAGAAAATATGCTAGAAGACATCATAGAAGAACTAAAAGAAAATGGCTATATAAGTGACGAAAACTACATAAAAAGGGCTGTAAATGAATATATGGCCCTTAGAAATTTATCTATAAAGGAAATGAAATATAAGTTGGCAGCAAAGGGTATTTCAAGTTCTATGATAGAAGATTATATTTCTAAAAACAGTGAAAAATTAGAAGAATATGAACAAAAATCAGCAGATAATATAGTTCTTAGAAAAAGTTCGAGCTTAGACGAAGCACAAATAAAAGGATACTTACTAAAAAAAGGCTATAGCGAAGAAAGCATAAGAAATGCAATGGAAAAAATGGAAAAATAAAATATAAATACCTATGAAAAGCAAAGATAGTAAAAAGTAATAATTTTAAGCAAAGGGAAATGAGGATTAAATATGCAAAATGTGTTAGCATTAGAAACAAGCAAATATGCAATTAAAATAGAAAATTTTGAAGGACCACTTGACTTATTATGTCATTTAATTGAAAAAAATAAAATGGATATATATGATATAAAAATAAATGAAATAACAGACCAATACATTTCATATATAAGTCAAATGGAAGAAATGAATTTAGAAGTTACTAGTGAATTTTTAATCATGGCATCAACTCTTTTATATATAAAATCTAAAAGCCTATTGCCAACAGAAGTTGAAGATGAAAAAGAATTAACAGAAGAAGAACTATTGCAAAGAATTATAGAATATAAGAAATATAAAGAAATATCTAAAAAACTAAGAGAAATGTATATCCAAAACAATAAAAGATGTTTTAAATTGCAAGAAAGTATAGAATTACCAAAGCAAAAATTAGAAAAGGAATACAAAAAAGATATAATTGTAAGTTTGTATGCACAAGTTATAGAAAACAACAAAAATCGTCTAAATCAAAATGCAAAAAATATTGAAAAAATAGCTATTACAGATACATATACAGTAGGAAGTAAAGTAAAAGAAATGTTTAGAGAATTATTAAAAAAGCCAAAGTTTGTATTTAACAAATTATATAAAGTTTCAGCAAGCAATAAAAATGAAGTAGTAACAGCATTTACAGGTTTATTAGAGCTATCAAGAAGAAGCAAAGTAATAACTACTCAAGAAGAATTATTTGGGGATATAGTTGTAGAAAAAGCTAAAAGAAAAAGGGCATAAGCTAACAATAAGAAAAAATAAAGTTTAAAAAATATACAAAAGGAAAAACTAATACTAAGGAGAAGAAAATATGGTATTAGTTTTTATTTTTCTAGGAATTATAATAATAATATTTTTTATACTAACAATGCTACTACTTTCTACAATTCAAATAAAAATAGAAAGTTTAACTTTGCACAATAAAGAAAAAAGAATAGGCGAAAAAAGTGAAAAAGTACAAAGTAATTTTGAAGTAAAAAATATTAAAATTTCAGTAAAATTATTTGGTAAATTCACGTTTTTGTGGGTAAACTTAAATGATAAAAAATTAAAGCAAATTTTAAATAAACAAAAAATGCCTAAAATAGATTTAGAAAAAATAGGAAATACAACTAGTAAGAAGCAAATTTATTTTAAATTAATTAACTTTATAAAAAAGATACAAGTAAAAATAAAAAACATAAAATTAAGTATAAATATAGGAACTACAGATGCTGTACTTACTTCATATTTAACGGCCGCAATTTCAAGCATAGTAGGCATAATATTGCCACATATAACAAAAATAAAAGACATAGAAAACTGTTCTTTTTTAGTAAATCCAAAATACCAAAATAAAAATGAATACTATATTTATTTTGACGGTATAATTTACGTTGAAATTGTACATATTATTTTTAGTATGTTAAATTTTGTAAAGAAGGGAAGTAATAAAAATGAACAGTCATCCAATAGAAGGTCTTATGCTTACAGCAATGAATAGCATAAGAGAAATGGTAGATGTAAATACTATAATAGGGGAGCCAATAGAAACGGCTAACAATATTGTTATAATTCCAATCTCAAAAGTAGGTTTTGGATTTGCGGCAGGGGGAAGCGAATTTAAAGCAGAAGCAATAGATGAATATAGCAGAAAAGACAAAGATGAGCAAATTCAATACAAATTACCTTTTGGTGGCGGAAGTGGAGCAGGAGTTAGCATTACTCCAGTAGCATTTTTAGTAATACAAGGAGAAAATGTCAAATTGTTACCTGTAAGCCACAGCTCAGCAGTAGATAGACTATTAGACTATGTACCAGATTTGTTAGAAAAAACCAATCAAATATTGAACAATAAGTTATGCAAAAAAGAAACAAATAGCAATGAAAATGAAAGAAGTAGAACGGAAAAAAATAGCAATATACCAAATAATACAGTAGTTGTTCCAAATAAAATTCATCCCAAAATATAAAAAATATAAAGTAGATGCACAAAGAGAGTATGACGAAAAATATGGGGAAGAATAATATTCCCCCATTTTTTTTACATATTTGAAAAATATTTTCATATATATTATTAACTAACAAAATGCAAGCAAAAAATTAAGACTAAAAATAGTTGAAATTTGTAAAAAAGAGGTTAATAGTATGAAAAAAATATTATACATATGTTTAGCAATTATTCTTTTATTAACAACCACTAGTCTAGCATCAACAAGCTTTATTTGGAGTGATGATTCTGTATATACAAGTGTAACTCCAACAGAAGAAGTGAATTTAAATTTAGAATCACCAAGTTGTATATTAATAGAACAAACTACTGGAAAAATTTTGTATGAAAAAAATTCACATGAGCAGCTAAGGCCAGCGTCTGTTACAAAAGTAATGAGTGTGTTACTTATAATGGAAGCACTAGATAGTGGAAAAATTTCATTAACAGATAAAGTTCCATGTAGTGAAAATGCAAGTAAAATGGGAGGCTCACAAATTTGGTTAGACGTAAGAGAAGAGCTAACAGTAGACGAAATGTTGAAAGCAATATGTGTAGTTTCAGCAAATGACTGTACAGTAGCAATGGCAGAATTTTTGGCAGGGTCAACAGAGGCGTTTGTAGAAAAAATGAATGCTAAGGCACGAGAATTAGGAATGAAAGATACCTGTTTTAAAAATTGCCATGGGTTAGATGAAGACGGCCATGTAACTTCTAGCTACGATATTTCATTAATGTCAAGAGAGCTATTGCAAAAACATCCTACAATAAAAAAATACACAACAATATGGACAGATACCTTAAGAGATGGAAAATCTGAACTTACAAATACAAATAAGTTAATAAGAAACTATAAAGGCGCAACAGGTTTAAAAACCGGTTCAACAGGCTTAGCCTTGTACAATTTGTCAGCAAGCGCAACAAAAAATGACCTTTCACTTATTGCCGTTATAATGAAAGCACCATCTACAAAAGTTAGGTTTGCGGAAGCACAAAAACTATTAGATTATGGCTTTAACAATTATTCATATATTCAATTTGCTAAAAAAGGAAATAGAGTAAAAAGTGTGCCAGTAAACAAAGGAGTAGAAAGTTTGGTAGAAGTTAATTATGAACAAGACAGCGGTTGTTTACTACCAAAAGGAAAGGAAAGAAATGTGGAAGAAATAGTAAATATTCCAGAATATGTAAACTCACCAATACAAGGAGGCGACAAAATAGGAGAGGTAAGATATATGCTAGATGGTGAGCAAATAGGTTATACAAATTTAATAGCAGCAAACACTGTAAAGAAAATAAACTTAAGCAATATGTTCGAAACGGTATTTTTCTCATGGTTTAGAGTTCTACGATAAAATAAATTAAATATTCAGCAAGGTAATAGAAATAGTATTGTTATCAGAAGAGGCATTTATGCAAATATCAGAGTTAGAATCATTACGAAACTTGAAATCTAAAGAACCATAAGAAACAGCAGCATCTCTATCTTTTGGAACATATGTTACGCTCTTTCCATGGGCATGTCTTTCTATAACGGTAAGCGAATTGCCAGCTTCAAGTACAGCATTATATAAAGTGCTACTTACTTGGCAATTCCCACCGCCAATTCCTTTTTCAGTCTTATGATTAATAATAATGCTAGCTTCTTTATAACCTTTTTCTATAGTGGGTTTTCCAACCACATGGTTGAAAGAAAAAGTTTCACCTTTATGAATAATAGCACCATTTAAGGCAGAACAAGTAAGTTCAATATTTATCAATCTGCCTTCAGATTTATCCTTTATTTGAGTAGAATAAGAAGAAATTTCAGTTCCAGTGTTTGAATCAATATTATTTAATATTTCATTTTTATTTTCAACAATACTATAAATTCTGTTTTGAGCAATTTCTTGGTTTACATTAAAAGAAGTCTTTTGGGCATCGGAAAAGTCAGAAAAATAGTCTTTATTATCAGTTGAAGATTTTTTATTATTCATAAAAAAAGCTAAAAAAGCTAAAGCAGCAATAACAACAAATAAAACAGCAAATATTATAATTTTATTTTTTTTCATAGCTAAAAAATCCTTTCGAATATAGTAATTTTTTATTTATTATTATCCATAATATTTAGCCATAGCTAATTTATAAAAAATATACTTAAAGAAAGAAAAGTATTATAAACATCTTTTTAGAGTATAAAAATGTTCCTATAGTGAAAAATAAAAGTGCAGGTGGTTGACAAAATGAAAAAATATAGTATAATAAATTATGTAATACAAATTGAGAGGGAAAAAAATGATAGCTAAAATTTGGAAAAAAGTATTGCTATTTATTTTACTAGTAGCATGTTTATTTAATATAGTAAACAAAATAGTACGTAAAAACTCATTAGAGCAGGAATTGCAAGCATCAGCGCAATATGTACAAGAGCAAGAAAAAGAAAATAGAATTAAGTAAACAAAAAAATAAAAAAGTATTGAAAAAGTAAAAAAAATATGTTATTATAAATGACGATATTTTGTTAATAAAGAGAGGAAGAGGTGAATACATAATGAAAGAAGGAATACACCCAGAATATACAGAAGCAACAATAACATGTGCTTGTGGAAATGTAATGAAAACAAATTCAACAAAATCTGATATGAAAGTTGATATATGTTCAAAATGTCATCCATATTGGACAGGTAACTTAAAAAGAGAAACAACTGGTGGTAGAGCAGATAAATTCAAGAAAAAATATGGACTTCAATAAGAAGATGTATAAATTAGAATGGCAAAAGTCATTCTTTTTTTATGTTCTACAGAAACTAGATTTTGGTTTTTTATTTGACAAAAATAAAAAAAATTGTTAATCATTATTTAAATAAACTTAGTGGTTATTTATCAAAGGCAGGATTATTACAAAAACGTCTTTTAAAAATTGAACAACGATTTAAACAATATCAGTATTTTATAAGTTAAGATAAAAGTCGACAAAATGTCGACTTTTTCTATTGAAAAAAACCTAAAATTAATATATAATAGGCGAGTAGAAAAGTAGAAAATGAGGAGAAAAAAGTGAAAATAGTAAATATAGATGAAGAGCTAAAATACATAGAAAAAGTAAATAAAATAAATGAAAATAAAGGTTTAAAATACTACATAATGACAATGGGATGTCAATTAAATGAAAATGATTCTGAAAAATTATGTGGAATGCTTGAAAAAATGAATTATACAAAAACAGAAAATATGAAAGAAGCAGACTTAGTTTTATTCAATACTTGCTGTGTTCGTGAAAATGCAGAGGAAAAACTTTTTGGAAAAGTAGGAGAGGTAAAAAAACAAAAAGAAGAAAAAGGTACAATAATAGCAATTGGTGGATGCATGATGCAAGAAGAACATATTATAAAAAAACTAAAAGAAAGCTATCCATATGTAGATGTAATATTTGGCACACATACACTTCATAAATTTCCAGAAGACTTATATAAAGCTTTAGAAGAAAATAGAAAAATACGTGATATATTAGATATAGATGGTGAAATTGTGGAAGGAATTCCTATCTCTAGGAGTGATAAAACTAAGGCTTCTGTGACAATTATGAATGGATGTAATAATTTCTGTACATATTGTATAGTTCCATATGTAAGAGGAAGAGAAAGAAGCAGAAATCCAAGAGATATAATAGAAGAAATAAAAGAATTAGCTAAGCAAGGATATAAAGAAGTTACACTTTTGGGTCAAAATGTAAATTCATATCTAAGAGTAGAACGTGAAAATAATATAGAATTTGAAGAATATGATGGAGTTAACTCATTTGCAACACTTTTAAGAGCAGTAAATAAAATAGATGGAATAGATAGAATACGCTTTGTATCACCACATCCAAAGGATTTTACAGATGATGTAATAGACGCGATACGTGATTGTGATAAAGTATGCAAATTAGTACATTTACCTCTTCAATCTGGAAGTACAGAAGTATTAAAAAGAATGAATAGAAAATATACTAAAGAACAATATTTGAATTTAGTAGATAAAATAAGAGAAAAAATACCAAATGTAAGATTTACAACAGATATAATAGTAGGATTTCCGGGGGAGACTACAGAAGAATTTGAAGATACACTAGATGTAGTAAGAAAAGTAAAATTTGAACAAGTATTTATGTTTATATACTCAAGAAGAGTTGGAACACCAGCAGATAAAATGGAAGACCAAATACCAGAAGAAATAAAACATAAAAATTTTGACAAACTAAAAGCTCTAGTAGAAAGTCAAATAGCTGAAAATAACCAAACATATATAGGAACAATGCAAAAAATATTTGTTGAAGGGACAAGCAAAAATAATGAAGAAATGTTAACAGGAAGAACAGATTCAAATAAAGTTGTTGTTTTTGAAGGCGATAAAAGTTTAATAGGAAAAATGGTTGATGTAAAAATAGTTTCTGAACATATGTGGTATTTAAAAGGAGAACACTAGGGACGGTCCTTTTCGTTCCGAATTCGGAACATAGGGGACACTCCTACTTTGTTATGTTTCTGAGTACTTAAGCGAAAAAAGTTAAAATAAAAGGAACTATGACGGAGAATTCAGCGTATTACTGTACACCATTTGGAATATATGACATAGATAGCATAAAGAAAATTGAAAAATAGAAAAGAGGCGATTTAGTTGAAAAAAAATAAAATAGTACGAAAAATGATGGTAATTATACTTACTTTTGTAATGATTTTAACAAGTATGCCTGCGTATCAACAACAAGTTAAGGCATCAACGACTTTATTATGGCCGGTCGAAGGTCATACAAGCTTAAGTAGAGGAGTGACTAGCTGGCATGATGCTATAGATATCAATGATGGCAGCATATATGGTGCGAC
This sequence comes from uncultured Clostridium sp., assembly GCA_900553865.1. Classification (GTDB taxonomy): domain Bacteria; phylum Bacillota; class Clostridia; order TANB77; family CAG-508; genus UMGS1663. Next base: position 11,888 of record USFC01000023.1, on the reverse strand, counting down.
TGTTAGAGCTGCATTAGATGGTACGGTTGAGTATAAATTTACTTGTGAACATAATTTAGGTATTTATGATAAATGTGATAGATGTCATGAATTTGGTACAGGTGTTGTTATTAAAGGTATTGATGGTAGACATTATTCATATGCACATATGATATATGGTAGTATTCCGGCTAATGTATATCCGGGAGCTTACGTTAAAATGGGGCAGGAATTAGGAAAAGTAGGAATGACCGGGGCAGCAACGGGTCCACATTTGCATTTCAAGATAACTAATTCATGGAGTTGGTGGCAGTCAGCAGCGGCAGTTAATCCAATGAATGAAAGTTACATTTATAATATTAATGTAACACCGCAAGCTCCAGCAAATATTAGAATTAATAAATCTGATTTAGGAATAGGTGATGCACTTACAGCAAGTTGGAATGCATCTTCCGGAGCAACAAGGTATGATGTTAAGTTAATTTGTACTACTAATAGTGCATATAATCAATCAACAAGTATTAGTGGAACAAGTGTGTCATTTTCTATTAGAAATGCAGGCACATATAAAGTAACAGTAAGTGCGTCAAATTCAGCAGGAACAAGTGGAAATAACAGTTCGGCTAATTGCATTGCTCATGACAATGTTTTGGTTCAATATGTAGATTGGGAAAATCAAACTATTGGCAATCCACAAAGTGTTAAATGGGGAGGAAATGCATCTACACCTGTTCCACCGGAGAGAGAAGGATATACATTCCAAAATTGGAGTTCAGATGGAAAGAATGTAAAAGCAAATACAACAATTAAAGCAATATATAAAATAAATACATATTCTGTATCATTTGTAGATTATAAAGGAGATGTTATAGATAAGGTTCAAAAGGTTGAATATATGTCATCGGCAAACGAACCTACAGATATTCCTTGTAAAAATGGATATATTTTTGCAGGATGGAGTACAAATGAGTATAAAGAAGTTAAAAAGTCATTGACAGTTAAAGCAACATATGTATGGGAAAATTCAGATTTACCAATTGTAACAGAAATTAAAAGTGCAACGAGAAATGATGAAGGTACAGGATATACAGTTAATGTAAATTTAACTAATTTCCCGGATAATTTTACAAAAGGAAAATTAGTTGTTGCGTTAATGACTAAATCAGGAAAAATGGTTGCATCTGAAACCAGAGCAATTAGTATGCCGGAAACAGATGAATTATCAGAAAAAATAACTGTATTATATTCAGGATTAGCATCAAGAGTACAGGTTTCTATGATAGGTGTAATCGATGATGAAACAACAGGAACACCTAAATCAAAAATAGTTACAGGTGCTGTAGATGTAGGAAACGAATGGTCAGATTGGAGTACTACCGTTCCTGAAGGCGAAGATATAATTAAAGAATCCAGAACTGAATATAGATATAAAGATTCTAAAATAATTAAGTCAACAGGTACACCAACTACACCTAATGGATATTCATTAACAAATACATCGAATACAGGAACATATACATCATGGGGAAACTGGTCGGGATGGTCTAGAAACTGGGTTGGAGCTAACACTTTAACAGATGTTCAATCTCAAAACGGTTATAGAATATGTGCGTTTGCATGTAGTAGGTGTGGAAGAAGAGATCCTTTTGGAGGAGCTTGCTCAAATTGTGGAGCAGTATTGACATGGGTGCAGACAGAGGATACAGTTTCGGGATACGCCAGAGGATATTTAACAACAGATGAGGCAGGTTCAAATTTAAAAACTAAAGGTAGAGTAATAATAAATGGTGTAAGCTGGTATTTTGAACTAAATGGATGTAATAATGGTGAACCGCAAAGTGCAAGTGTTTCAGGTAATGGTAAAGGACAGGTAATTTACCCTATTTACAGATACAGAACAAGACAAGAATATAAAAATTATACATATTGGATGAATGAGTTCAGCAATTGGCAGGCTACGAAAGTTGATAGTTCATCTGATAAAAAGGTGGAGACAAGAACAACATATAGATTTAAAACAAATTCAACAGATGTTCCTTGCTATAACTATAAAAGGTATAAATATACAAACATAAATAATGGAAAGATTGTATATACATATACAAGTAAATATGCTGATAGTATGGAATATCCTGGAGAATGGGAATATAACAGAACATTTACAGAATTAAAGAAAATAGCTACTGTTGATGACGGTATTGATTTGTTTAATGGAACAGGAGAGGATTCATGGTATAGTGCCGATGTAAATGATGAATCTTCAAGTTTAGAATATAAAACAAAAGATACTTTAGAAGATAAAAATGGTGTAAAGAGAACAGTAGAGGGAGATATTCCTAATTCAGCAGGTAAAGTTGCAACATTATTAGTTTATAAAGGACAAAATGAAGATCCGATTGCAAGTCAGATTGAGTATATTAGTCAGGTGAAAATTGGAGAAAACGGTCATTATAAATTTGAATTTATAACAAAGGAAGAACCAACCGCAAAAACAGGAGATTTTATTATAACTTTAGGTGTTGAAGGTTCAACTAATTATCAGGTAATAGGAAAAATCGAGGCACCAAAACAGGTATTTACAGTAGATTTTGTTGACGATGAAGGAAATAGTATTGGTGAGCAGAAGAAAGTTGCAGATGGTGGAACAGTAGAAGCACCTGAGGCACCTGAAAAAGAAGGATATGATTTTATAGGATGGGATACAGGTCTAAAAAATATACGTGAAAATATGGTAATTACAGCTCAGTATAAGAAGAAAAAATGCACAGTTATTTTTGTGGACTGGGATAATACATCTCTTGAAATTAAAGAGTTCGATTATGGTGATAAATTAACAACAGATAATATACCAAGTAAAGAAGGACAAAAATTTGATAAATGGGTAGATTCTGCAAATAAAGAAGTTAAAACAGTTACAGATAATATGATTGTTGAAGCGTCATATAAGGATACAAAATATACAGTTATTTTTAAGGATTGGGAAGGAAATGTTATAAGTGAACAACAAATAGCATATGGAGAAAAGGCTGAGATACCGGATGATCTATCAGCACCAAGTGCTAATGAAGTATTTAAATGTTGGAATGGATATGATGAGGCAATGTATGTTACTAAAGATATTGTAATATCGCCGGTTGCACAATATACAGAAGATAGTCCAAGTCCAATTTTTACAGTTCAGTCAGGAACATATAAAACAGCACAAACGGTAGCGCTATATTCTACTATTGCTAATGCAAATATATATTATTATATTGCAGATAAAGATTCATTGAATTCAGATGATATGTATATGGGAGAAGATGTTTTTGAAAAGTATGAAAAACCATTTGTTATATCTGAAAGTGCAGTTATTTACGCATATTCTAAAATAGATAATATGAATCAAAGTGAAATTACATATAGTGCAATTCAGATAGGTGAAGAAGTTGATACAACGGAATCTACAGTAATAGATGAAACAACTAAATATGAACCAACTACAACAAGTGATTTAAGTACAACAGAATCTACAGTAACAAATGAAACAAGTGAGTCTGCTTCAACTACAATAGGAGATTTAAGTACAACAGAGTATAGTCCATCTAATGAAACTACTACTTCCGGTAATATTGAAAGTGTAAAGAAACCGGAGGGAATTGTAGGAATAGTTGATGCAACAGGAAACTATAATGTTTTTTGGAATACAAATACGAATGTTTTGTACTACAACATTTATTTAAATGGTGTAATTATGGCAAATACTATTAATAGTTCATATATGCTGGCAGCACCTTTGTTTGCAAGTAGTGGAATTTATACAATTGGAATTCAGGCAGTTGGAAAAAATGGTGTATCAGAAATCTCACAAGTTACTTATACAGTGACAGTAGCAGATAATAGTACAATTCAACAAAGAGAAACGAATATTAGTAATGTTGAATCATCAAAGCAAGAAGAAAAATCTAGTGCAAACGATGTAATAACAACAAAATCAACAGTTGATAGTGTTATATTAAAGAAACAAAAAATCACAACTGTTAAAATAAGAAAATATAAGGTAAACAATTTGAAGAAGAAAAAGGTAGTATTCAATTTAAAAGCGAAAACTACCGGTGATGGTCAGTTGCAATACAGTATCTATAAATGTTTGCCTTCAAAAGTATCAAAGTATATTTCGGTTTCTAAAAAGGGAAAGGTAACTATAAAAAAAGGAGCACCAAAAGGTACATACAGAATATTAGTAATTGCACAAAGTACAGATAAATATGATTATGCAAAGAAGATAGTAAAAATTAAGGTTAAGTAAATACTTAGTTATTATGAGACAAAAATGCCAAATCTTATTGTGAGAAAAAGCAGTAAGATTTGGCATTTTTTTGATTTAGTTATTCTTATTTATATGTTAAAGTTAATATTGGTATTAGTATTTACAAAGGCAGAAAATATTAAACGAACAACAGGGAGGAAATATGGAAAAAACAAATGATGTAATCATAACATTGATAAATGGCGGGTTTTATGAAATCTTTTTGATTTTTGCAATGTACTATAGTTTCGTGATTTTACTTGGAATAGAGAAAAGCAAAAGAAGAATTTTTTTACCAATATTCTTTGCTAGTATGCTTACTTTTAATTTAACAATAATGTATTATACATATTTTGGAGATGACTCTGTTAATAGTAAGTGCATTATTTTGATGCTTCAGGGAATAAATACTCTGATTTATTTTTGTACATTAAAAGTGATAACAAAGAAAAAATATTTGGAAATATTTATTTCAGACATGATAGCACAGATAATATCTATTGTTATATCATTTAGCCCAATTACAATAATAGCTCATATACTTGGGAAAAAACAAAGAACTCTTATAACATTAGAATTGAGTTTAAATAATATAATTACCTTTGCAACAGTATTAGTGATAATGATTGTATTGATTGCAATAGAAAAATATGTGCTTAAAAGGTTTTTTGATGATTATTTTAAAAGTGAAATAAAACATAGAATATTTTGGTGGATTATTGTATTGATATTTACCATAAGCGGATTAACTACAACAGCTATTCAAAGTGGAAGTACTATCTTTATTGCAATGAATATTATTATGATTATAATAATGTTTTCTGTGTTATATGCAGTTTCATGGTTTATGCGTTTGCAAAAAGAAAAACAGATAAAGAAGGAAAATCAGATTTTAAGTATTGAAAATGCAGTTATGAAAGAATACTATAATACATTAAAATTTCAGGTGGAAAGAACAAGAAAGTTTAGACATGATATTGAAAAGCACATGAATTTGATAAAAGACATACAAACATCTAAAAGAAGTAAGCAGGATATTTTAAAATATGTAGGACAAATTGAGGAACAATATAATAATCTTAAAACGATAGATTATTGCGGAAATCCTGTTATAAATGCAATATTTGTAAATAGAAGAGAGCAATGTGAAAATCAGGGAATTAATATTAAAATTAAAGTAGGAAATTTTGATGCCAAACAAATTTCTGAAATGGATTTAGTGGCGTTACTCTCAAATATATTTGATTTAGTAATAGAAAATAGTGAAGTTACAAATGTGAAAAATTTAGATTTTAAATGCTCTAAAGAAAAAAATAATTTCTTAATCTGCATTAAATTTGATGGTAATTTTAATAAAAATAAAGATAAGATGAAAATTAGTGTAATAAAAGAAATTACAGAGAAATACCAGGGAGTATTTGATGATAAATATTTGAATGGAGCAAATGAGATTACGGTTATTATTTAAAGAAAGATTGTATTTTGAAAATAAAATATAATACAAATGAAAAGGTAGATAATGTATAGCGGAAAAGAATTAGTTATAAATATGATAAATGCAGCAGTTTTAGAATTGCTGGTAAGTATTGCAACATATTATGCAATTAAAATATTACTTGGGGTACAAAAAGATAAAAGATTAAAATTGTTTTGCATTATTTTAATGAAATTATTTTTTCTTAATTTGACAATTGTGTTTTATAAATATACACACATACTTACGCAAGATGAGACTAATACAATAACTATTATTAATGGAATATACATATTGATATTTTTTGCCCTATTAAAATTACTCACAGGTAAACCATATTTAAAAATTATGTTAGCAAATTTTATTGTCGAGACATTTGGAATTGCATTTATAGTTATGCCTACGGTTGTGATAACCGGCGGAAAGAATGATATGCTACCTTATTTTGTAAAAACAAATATGGATAGTAAAAACATTATAATAGCAATTGTCGCATTATTAATATCTATATTTGAAATTTTTATAATGACAACAATTATAAAGAAATGCTTTGGAAACTTTTATGAAAAGAGAATAAAGTATCCTATTATATGGTGGATGCTATTGATTATTTTTGATATGTATGCGTTTTTTGTTAATTCTGCGAAATCTTTTGTGACTAAAGAAATCATGTTTGTTATTGTTTTATATGTTTTTAGAATTTGCACAGCTATTTTAATTATGTATAGTGTATCTTGGATAATCCGCAAGAAAAATGAAAAAAGAATAGCACAGGAAAATAAAATTTTAAATATAGAAAATACAGTAATGAAGGAATATTATCGGACACTTAAATATCAGATGGAAAATACCGAAAAGATTAAACGTGATATTGAGATTAAAATGAAAGAAATCAGAACGTTATTAAGCCAAAATAATGAAATTGATTCTTTTGAAAAAGGCATCTGCGAAATGCCAATGATTAGCGACAATAATTTGTATAATTATTGTAATAACATATTGATTAATTCAGTTATTGAAAATAAAGTAAGACAATGCGGGCAAAATGAAATTAATATAAAAATTGAAGCTGATGTAAATGAACAGATTTTAGTAAGTGAAATTGATTTAATAGCAATAATATCAAACTTATTTGACAATGCAATAGAAGAAAGTAAAAAATTAAAACAAGGTGAAATTGAATTTTATTGTAAATGTAATATGGAAGAACTTGAAATTAAAATGAATAATAAAACTTTAAAACAAAGTCCGATTACAATTGGTGATACAACTAAGAAAAATAAGCAGGAACATGGAATGGGACAGGCTATTATATATGATATTGTAAAGAAGTACAACGGAAAAATTAAGGTGTATGTTATGGAAAATAGATATTATACAGAGATGGTAATATAAGTTCACAAAATCTTCACAGAAAATTAGCACTCACCTCTTGACAGTGCTAACAAAACGAGTTATAACGTAATCAGAACAAAGGAAGAGAGTTAAAAGATAAGGATTTAAAGATTGATGAATGATAATTCAAGTAATTGTTTTTAGTGAATGATGATTCAGCAATCAGTAAAAATCCAAGTGTTTAACGAAAACCTTAGTTTACAATATAAAAACTACACCTCGGATTTCTCCGATAGTGCAAATATAATTTTTATATCTGATTTGAAAGGAGATATGACTTATGATGATGCCTAGTATTTTTGGAGAAAACTTATTTGATGATTTTATGAATGATTTTACAGATGATTTTGCATTCCCGGCATTTGCTGATGCAGGAAAAGAGTTGTATGGTAAACATGCAAAGAATTTGATGAAAACAGATGTAAAAGATACTGAAAACGGATATGAGGTAGATATAGACCTTCCGGGATTTAAGAAGGATGAAATCCAGATGAAACTGGAAGATGGTATGTTAACAATCAGCGCCGCTAAAGGTCTTGATAAGGATGAGAAAGATAAGAAGGGTAAATATGTAAGACGTGAACGTTATGCAGGAAGCTTGAGCAGAAGCTTTTATGTAGGTGATAACGTAACAGTCGAAGATATTCATCCTAAATATGAAAATGGTATTTTATCATTTAATGTTCCAAAAGAACAGGAGAAGATAGAACCAAAAAGTAAATACATTGCTATCGAAGGATAAAATAGCATAAGATGAATCATCAGATGATGATTTGAATAAAACTCCCTTTGCCGATGCGTGAAGGGAGTTTTTATATGCCATAAATTAGTTATACGTAGAGTGAAAATATTAAACTTTCAAATAGTAGCTTTCAATGGAAATATCCATTATGGTATAGCAAAAATATTAATGCAAAAGGCGATTATTTTGCAATGAACAGTAAAAATATGAAAATAAATGATTTCAATTTAATAGAAGAGTATGTAAGATAATATAGTTTATATCGAATAATATGGAAGAAATTAGGATAAACATTTAGAAGCGTAATTATTTAAATACGCATAGTATATATGCTGTCTTTTATGTATAATAGATATATTGACGAAGATGTAAAACTTAAGGAATACAAAAATTGTTCCGTTTTGATAACTGTTTTTAATAATAGTCATGAATAAAAATAAATATATTATAAAAAGAGGAAAAAAGAATGAATCACTATGTGTTAGAAGTATGCGTGGATTCTGTAGAATCAGCTATTGCGGCAACTAATGGAGGGGCAACCAGAATTGAATTATGTTCAAATATTATTATAGGAGGAACAACGCCTGATTTAGAGTTATTTAAAATAATAAGAAATAAAATTCAAATTCCAATAAATGTTATGATAAGACCAAGATTTGGAGATTTTTGCTATACAGAATCGGAATTTGAGATAATGTGCAGACAAAGTGAAAAATTTGCAAGAGAAGGAGCAAATGCCATTGTTATAGGTTGTCTTAATCCTGATGGAAGTTTGAATGAGGCATATATGAAGGAAATTATGAATATGGCAACAGGATGCAGAGTTACTCTTCATAGAGCATATGATATGTGCAAAAATCCATTTGAAGCATTTGAGACCGCTAGAAAATTAGGTGTAGATACAATATTGACTTCAGGACAAAAAAATAGTTGTATTGAAGGTGTAAAGTTAATTAAAAAACTAGTTGAAAGATCAAGTGGTATAGAGATTTTAGTTGGTGCAGGTGTAAATTCAGATAATATTAAGGAAATAGCTAAAATAACCGGGGCAAAAAGCTTTCATATGACAGGTAAGGTTGTAGAAAACAGCAAAATGGAATATCGAAATGATGATGTTAATATGGGAATTCCCGGGTTAAGTGAATATGAAATTTATAGAACAGACGAAAAAAATATAAGAAAAACAGCTGAAATGTTAAAATTATTAAAATAATGCTTAATATAATTATACAAATAATTTGGACATAGTTTAAATAATTAAATTGTAGAAAAATAATAAATTTATTGTTGCATGATTTAATAATAAGTGATAAAACAGAACTTGTAAAAAGTAATAGTTAGTTGCGTAGAAAGGGATACATTACAATAAAGTGTCTTGATTACAGAGAACCGAGGTAGCTGAGAATCGGAAGAAAAGAATTGTTGTAACATCACCCTGGAGCATCTCTCCCAAAACTTAACATAGTGAGTAGGCAGAGACGTAGTCTTCACGTTACAGAAGAAGCTGTTGGATGTGACAGTGATAAGTGGTTTTAATTAGTGATAATTATTTCAAACAAAGTGGTACCACGAAATTGATATTTTCGCCTTTGTTGTCGTAAGACAATGAAGGCTTTTTCTTTTGTAATAAAAGAATAAACTAGCTAAATAATAACAAAAGAGAGGTAATACAAATGAATGGAATCTTAATGATGGTAATTGCAATTGTAGTACTTGGAGGAGCGTATCTTCTTTATGGTCGTTACCTTCAAAACAAATGGGGCATTGACCCTAATGCAAAAACTCCGGCATATGAATTACAGGATGGAGTTGATTATGTACCGGCGGATACAAATGTGGTATTTGGACATCAGTTTGCATCAATAGCAGGTGCGGGTCCTATTAATGGACCTATTCAGGCAGCAGTTTTTGGTTGGCTTCCTGTTTTATTATGGTTGCTTGTAGGTGGTGTGTTCTTCGGAGCTGTTCAGGATTTTGCATCAATGTATGCATCAGTTAAAAACAAAGGTCGTACAATTGGTTACATAATTGAAGAATATATTGGAAAATTAGGAAAGAAATTATTTTTACTTTTCTGTTGGTTATTCTGTATTTTAGTAGTTGCAGCATTTGCAGATGTTGTAGCCGGAACATTTAACGGATTTACAGTACCTGAAGTTGCAGGACAGGCAGTAGAAAAAATCTCAGCAAACGGTGCAGTAGCAATGACTTCAATTTTATTTATTTTTGAAGCAGTAGCACTTGGAATGATTTTAAAATATGCAAAATTAAATAAATGGGTAAATACAGTAATAGCAATTGCAATGTTAGTAGTAGCAGTAGTAATTGGTTTAAACTTCCCTGTTTATTTAACAAGAGAAACATGGCATCTTTTTATATTCGCTTATATATTTATTGCCAGTGTAGTTCCTGTATGGGCATTATTGCAGCCTAGAGATTATTTAAACAGTTATTTATTAATTTTTATGATTGTAGGTGCAGTTGTAGGTATATTTGTTTCAAATCCTTCATGTAACTTACAGGCATTTACAAGTTTCAACGTAGATGGACAGTATATGTTCCCAATTTTATTTGTAACAATAGCATGTGGAGCCGTATCAGGTTTCCATTCACTTGTTTCATCAGGAACAGCTTCAAAGCAAATTAAAAATGAAAAGAATATGTTACCTGTATCATTTGGTGCAATGCTTATGGAAAGTATGCTTGGTGTAATCGCATTAATCGCAGTTGCTTCATTTGCAAAAGGAGAAGCAGCAGCACAGGGCTTAACAACACAGCCACAGATTTTTGCAGGTGCAATTGCAAACTTCTTATCAGCAGTTGGTTTACCACATAATTTAGTATTTACATTAATTAACCTTGCTGTTTCAGCTTTTGCTTTAACATCACTTGACTCAGTTGCAAGAATTGGTCGTCTTTCATTCCAGGAATTCTTCTTAGATGAAGGAGTAACTGATGATAATATGACACCATTCCAGAAGGTAGTAACAAATAAGTATTTTGCTACAGTTATTACATTAGTTCTTGCATTCTTACTTGCAAAAGTTGGTTATGCAGAAATCTGGCCATTATTTGGTTCAGCAAACCAGTTGTTATCAGTACTTGCTTTAGTAGCTTGTGCAGTATTTTTAAAGAAAACAAAACGTCAGGGTTGGATGTTATGGGTACCAATGTTCTTCATGATGGCAGTTACATTTACAGCCCTTGGAATGACAATTTACAAATTAAGTGGAGCATTTGCTACAACAGGATTATCACTTGGAAATACATTACAGTTAATCTTTGCAGTATTACTTTTAATCCTTGGTGTAATTGTTGCCGTACAGGGTGTAAAGAAGTTATTTGAAAAAAATGAAGAAAAAGAAGTTGCATAAAATCAGACGGAAGTAATTTATAAAGACTGTCGTATTAAAATGATAGAATGATATGCTACCCTCATATAGGACAATAAAATATAAAAGTCCTATATGGGGGTATTTTTATGTCCAGAAAAAGCAAAATAGATCCAATAGTAAAAGTAAAAATAGTTGAGCAATATCTTGATGGAGAGATTGGACTGAGTCAGGCAAGTAAAAAACTTGGAGTTGCCTCCCAAAGTATTAGAAAATGGATTTCTATATACCAATGCAATGGACCAGCAGGTTTACTTAATCAGCCCAAAAACAAGAGTTACTCAAAAACACTAAAAATATCTGCGGTAAATGATTATCTTAATGGAGCAGGTTCTCTTGATGATATTTGCTCAAAATATGGAATCCGTTCACATACACAACTTTTAAAGTGGATTAAGGTGTATAATTCTGGTGGAATATTAAAAACATCCACTGGAGGTGCTTGCATGAAAAAAGCAAAATCAACGACTCTTGATGAGCGATTAAAAATAGTTATGGAATGCCTGCAAATGATAAGAATTATGGAGCAATGGCTTTAAAATATCAATGTTCTTATCAACAAGTTCGTAACTGGGTAAAACGGTACGAAAAAATGGGAAGTAAAGGTCTGGAAGACCG
>USFC01000022.1 GCA_900553865.1 uncultured Clostridium sp. | reverse complement strand
GGTGGAATAGAAGAAAAAGCAGAAATAAAAACAATGATTATTCCGTATATAGTAGGATGTGTAGTTGTTTTTGGAGCGTTTACAATATGGAAAATAGTAGTAGATATATTACAAAGTATGTAAAAAATAGAGAAATAAGTAAAAAATGGTTGAAAAATAAAAAAATATATATTATAATTTAATTATCAATGTAAAAGAGGAGGAGAAAATCATATGAAAAAACAAGTAAAAATACTTTCTATAGCATTAATAGTGTTGACTATATTATGTAGCTTAAGTACTATTGTATTAGCTGATGTAAAATCAGATTTAGATATAATAAGTAAGGGAAATGACAGTGCGAAAGCAGACGAAGTAGTTAAGTTAGGTGCAACAATAGTTACTATTATGCAAACAGTAGGTATAGTTGTAGCAGTTGTAGTATTATTAGTACTAGGTATTAAATATATGATGGGTAGTGCAGAAGAAAAAGCAGAATACAAGAAAACAATGATACCATATCTTGTAGGTGCTATTTTAATATTTGCATCAACTACAATAGTAAATGTTGTTTACAATATTGCTAATGGAGTAAATCAAACAAAATAATAATAAAAATTTTACGAAAACATAACAAATATATTACAAAAATATTAAAAATGCACAAAAGTGCATTTTTTTTTGCTTTTTTGTTACATTTTGTAAGACTTTCTGTTATAATATATATGAGTATAACTAGATTTTAAACAAAAGAAAGGAAATAAATTTATATGGGAACTTATAATATACCTAGAAATGTTAAAGGGGAAGGAAGAATTTTATTTATATTTTCAACCAAAAGTATGATTTATTCTGCAATAGGAGCTGTAGTAGGATTACCTTTTTATTTTATATTTGCTGCATTTAAACTAAATATTGTTGGAATAGGAATAATGGCATTCTTTGCATTAATAGGTTTTATAATAGGAACCTTCAAATTTCCAGAAATAAACTCACTTAAATTTACAAAAAAAGTTGGTGGAGAAAATATAGATGACATTATAAAACGAGCTATTAAATTTAAGAAAAGAGGAAATAGAATATACCTATATACAAAGGAGGAAGAAAAGAATGGATAGTATCAAATTACTAACAGTAATATTAGCAGTAGTTTTAGGAATAATGTTTATGCTCTTATTGGTATTAGCATTTATATATTTAAACTCAAAAATGAGGAAGAAAGAAACCAAAGAGCAAATAACCATTAAAGATGGAAAAACAAAAACGAGAAAATACAAAGACTATAGAACAGAATCAATAATGGATTTTATGGAATTTGATACTGTTGTAGATAATATGATCTCTCAAAAAGATGGAATGCGTTACATTATGGTAGTAGAGTGCCAAGGTATAAACTATGACCTAATGTCAGAAGTAGAAAAAAATTCAGTAGAAGAAGGATTTATACAATTTTTAAATACCTTACGTCATCCAGTACAAATATACACACAAACAAGAACAATAAACTTAGATAGCAGTATTCAAACGTACAAAGCAAAAGTAAAAGAAATTCAATATGCTTTAGAAAAACAAGAAATGCAATATAACCAAATGGTTCGTTCAGAGGCATATACACAAGAACAATTAAATAAAGTATATTTTGAACTTACAAAACAAAGAAACCTTTATGAATATGGAAAAGATATTATATACAACACAGAAAAAATGAGTTTAAACAAAAACGTATTAAACAAAAAATATTATGTAGTAATTCCATACTTTGTAGAAGAACTTGGAGATAACAATTTTGATAAAGAAGAACAAAGAAATATGGCATTTTCAGAATTATATACAAGAGCACAATCTGTAGTAAGAACTTTAGGAGTTTGTGGAATAAATGCAAAAGTAATGAACTCAAACGAATTAGTTGAACTATTATATGTTGCATACAACAGAGATGAGGCAGAAGTATATGGATTAGATAAAGCCTTAAAAGCAGGCTATGACGAACTATATACAACAGCACAAGATGTAGTAGAAAAACAAATGAAAGCATTAGATAAAGAAATAGAAGAAGAAGCAATAGAAAAAGCTAAGAAAAAAGTTACAGAAGCAAGGTCAGATAAACAAAAAGCATTACAAGAAAAACAAGAAAACAAAAGAGATTTAATAGATGAACTTGCAAAATTAATAATTGAAGAAAATACTCAAATACTTGGTGCAGATATTGCAGAAGATGCAATAGACAAAATAGAAAAGGAAAAAGAAGAAGGAGGAACAAAAGAAAATGTGGAAAAACCAAAAACAAAAAGAACAAGAAAGACAAAAACAGCTTAAGAATGACTATACAAATCCAGATGAATACCAAATATTAAACAAGAAAACAATAAAAGAATTAATTGCTCCTTCAGGAATAGACGCAAGTAACATAGACCACTTAGAAATAATTTCAAATGTTACAAGATATGCAAGAAGTTTCTTTGTATCTACACTTCCAAGAATGGCAACCTTCCCAGAATTATTTAGAGATATGTACTTATTCGGAGATATAAACACTTCTATATACATAAATCCAATTGCAGAATCTAGGTCACAAAATGAATTAAATAGAACTATTAACGAACTAGAAACAGAAAGAATTGTAGCAGCAGATAGAGGAAACATAAACAGAGAAAGTACATTAGGGCAAAAAAGATGGGAAGCAGAACAACTAAGAGATGAAATTGCAGCAGGTTACAACAAGCTATTTGAAGCATCCGTAGTATCTACACTATTTGCATATAGCTTAGAAGACCTAGATAGATATACAAAATTATTAGCATCTGAAATGTCAAAATCATTAGTAGGTATAAAAAGTGCTTGGGGAATGCAAGAAGAAGCTTTTCAAAGTAACTTACCATTAATGCAAGACAAAGTAAAAAAGACGCATACATTTGATAGACGTTCAATGGGAACAGTATTCCCATTTACAACCTCAGAAGTTGGACATCCTACGGGAATACCACTTGGATTTAATAAACAAACTGGTGTGCCAATACTATTTGATAACTTCCATTCATCACTAGCAAACTACAATATGGTTATATTTGCTAAGTCTGGTGCAGGTAAATCTGTAACAATGAAAACTTTAATTTCACGTAGTGCGGTATTAATGGGAATACAAAGTTTAGCACTAGATGCCGAAGGAGAATATTCAATAGTAGCCGAAAGCTTAGGAGGAATAAACGTAGTTATAAGCCCAACCTCGAAAACAGTTATTAACTTATTTGATATAGAACCAGAAATAATAAGAGATGAAATAACAGGAAAATCAAGAAGTGTAGTAAACGTAGAAAGCAAAGTAGAAGACGTTACACAAGCGTTACTTACAATGGCAAGAGGTAGTACAAGAAGTACAGAAGTAAACGAGCTTACAAAACAAATTATATCAGAATCAGTAGCAGAAGAATATGCAGCATGTCACATTACAAGTGACCCTTCAAGTTTATATGAATCAAATGCAATTATTACAGGAGATGCACTTGGAAAACAAAAGAAAAAAATGCCAACTATAGGTTCATGGTACAAAAGAATATTAAGAAAAGCAGAAGAAAATAAAAACGTAGACTATCAATTCCATTATAGCTATTTAATTAAAGTTATGAAACAATACATTCGTGAATATAACGGACAAATGGCATATTTCGATGGACAATCTACTTTTGATTTATTAGATGGAACATTATTTATAAACTTAGACATTTCTCAACTAGAAGAAAGATTTGCAAGACCTTTGGCACAACAAATTTTACTTTCTTGGATTTGGGAGAAATATGTTAAGAAAAATAGTGAAGATAGAACAAAAGCTTCTAAAAAAAGAGTACTAGTTGACGAAGCATGGATGTTACTTCCATACCCAGAAGCCGTAGACTTTTTAAACACAATGGCACGTCGTGCTAGAAAAAGAAACGTATCTTTGGCAATTATCTCTCAAAGATTCCAAGATTTCTATGAAAAACCAGAAGCACAAGCAGTTTTAACTTCATCTGATACAAAATTGTTCCTAGCACAAGATAAATCTGAAATACAATATTTAAAAGAAGTATTTAAATTAAGCTCTGGAGAAGCAAATTTCTTAGTAACATGTTTTAAGGGAGAAGGTCTTCTAAAAGTAGGAGCAGATACAGCAATTATTCAAATAAAACCAACTGCCAAAGAATTTGAGTTTGTGGAAACAAATATCAATAAGTTGGTTAAAATGAACAAAAAGAAAGAGGAGTACTAAAAGGAGAGAATTATAGTATGAAAAAGATTACGAAAAAAAGCATACTACAAAAGATAACCATTTCAATATTAAGCATAATGTTACTTTTTAATTTTATAGTGCCAACTTACTCGCATGCAGGTGCTGCTTCTGAATTTGGTGGAATATTATTAAGTCCAGTAGTAGATTTACTTTGCTCTATAGGTGATGCAGTAATAAATATATTACAGTTTTGTTTGACAGGAGAAGGTCCAGATTTAAACTTTAGTATGAGTGCATTTTTGGTAGAAGATGATGAATTTTGGACTGATGGAAAATATAATGAATATAAAAATCCGCCCCAAAATACTAATACTGATGATAAAACTCCAGAAGAAACAATAGATGTGGAAAATGAGTTTGAAAAAGGATGGTTTGGGGTTTCAGATAAATATCATATTCCAGTAGCTACATATAGCCCAGAGCAAATATTTGCTGGAACAGTTCCAGGATTAGATATAAATTTTATAAATCCAAATAAATATACTAATAGTGCAGGTGAAGAGGTAGAAAGTTCAGCTTCAAAATTACAGCCAACTATTGCTACATGGTATGTGGCAATAAGAAATTTAGCTGTTGTTGGTTTATTATCTGTATTAGCATACATTGGAATAAGAATTATTGTATCTAGTACAGCAGCAGATAAATCAAAATATAAGCAAATGCTAGTAGATTGGGTAATTGCATTATGTATATTATTCTTTATGCATTATTTAATGTCATTTATAATAACTTTGACTGAATCTGTTTGTACTGCAATAGCGGGTGACGGAGCTTCTAGTATAAAAGTAAATGTAATAGATGGAAGCAATGGTGGTACATTTTATACAAATTTATTAGGATTGGCTAGATTTAAAACACAGTATAAAAATTTTGGACCTAAAATGGCATATTTAATTATGTATCTAGCGTTAGTAATTTATACAGTAACATTTACAATAGTTTATTTGAAAAGGTTACTAACGATGGCATTTTTAACTTTAATAGCACCTGCGGTAGCACTTACATATCCAATTGACAAAATGAATGATGGGCAAGCACAAGCTTTTAATTCATGGCTTAAAGAGTATATATTTAATGCATTAATACAGCCATTCCACTTAATAATTTATTATGTGTTTGTTACTAGTGCTATGGATTTAGCTAGTACAAATCCTATATATATGATAGCTACATTAGCATTTATTAAAGAAGCAGAGAAAATATTAAGAAAATTCTTTGGATTTGATAAAGCAGGAACTTTAGGAGCATTAGGAGGATTTGCAGCAGCATCATTAATGAATAAAATTGGAAAAGGAAAATCAGGTGGAGCAGGAAAAGCTTTAGGAGGAAAAACAGAAGGACAAAAACCAATAAGATTTGAAAAAAGCCATGATTTAACTGAAATTGAAGGTGGAAATGCTAACGGTGGAGCAAATCCAGCATTAGCAGAAGGTGAAAATAAAGATGAAGGCAAAGCTGATTTACAAGGAGCTTTAGGTAATGATGAACAAGGCGGAACTGAACAAGGTGGAATTAGTTCTGGTGCGCAAACAGAAGGTACAGGAGAAATGCCACAAAATCAAAATGAATCAGGAGGAAGTAATGATGCAGGAGGAAACGAAGAAGCAGCAAAAGATGAAAAAGTAAATCCAATAAAGAACTGGGGAAGAGCACATGGATTAAGCCCAAGAAATATAGCAAAAGCTGGAGTAAGAGGAGCAGGAAGAACAATAAAAGGAGCAACAAAATTTGCTACGAAAACAGCTTTTAAAGCAGGAGTAGGAACATTGGCAGGAGCAGTTGCATTAGCAGGTGGCGGAGGATTAGCAGGCGCATCCGCAGCATTTATGGCAGGTTCAAGAGTAGGAGGCAATATAGGAAATGTCGCAGCAAATGTAGAAGATAAGGCCTTTGGAGCAGTAGGAAGAGTAGCACAAGGAGGAGCAGCATTTGTGGCAGGAAAAGGTCATAGAAGAGCAGCATTTAATGATGCCGTTTGGGGTGGCACAGCAATAGGAAGAGAACTAGACTTAGCACATGGAAATTCAAGATATGCTAGAGCTGGAGCTGTAAGAGATTTCAAGCGAAGTAAAGAGATGGAACAATACATAAGAGATCAATTAATGGCACAAAATGATGGTAAAGCACCAACGACTAAAGAAGTAAGAGAAAAAATGAACTCTTTTGAACCATACTTAAGAGAAGGAATGACAGATATTAAAGAAATTACAAAAGCACAAAAAGTTGCTGAAAAATATAACGTTAGCGATAAACAATCTGCAATTATTGCTTCAATAGGAAAAGAAAAAGAAATTACAAAAGATGTGTTAAATGATGAAAAGAAATCAACTTCAGCACAAAATAACTTAAAACAAGATTTTGTAAATAAGGGATATTCTGCAAAAGAGGCTTCAAAACAAGCAGCATATACAATGGAAGTGCTAAAGGCTCAAAAAGGAGTAGCAAATAATTTAGATAAACAAGTAGGAAGAAGGACAAAACAAAGTAATACGAAAAAATAATAAGTAATAACAAAGAATAATAAGGGAGGAAAAATTACATGAATAAACTAATACGTTACTGGAACCAAAATAGGGTGAAAATAATATTGGTAGTTGCTGTAATTGCCTTCCTTATTATTGTTATTCAATTATTAAACCAAGTTGCAAGAGAAAACAACAAAGCAAATAATGCTAAAAAGGAAAATGTAGTAGAAGGGTTACCAACAGAATCAATTATAGGTGGACAAACTGTTTCAATAGAAAAAACAGAAGTCAATGTAAATGAAATAGAGTCTTTTATTAAAAAATGTAATAGTGGAGATATAGAAGGAGCATATAACATGCTTACAGATGAATGTAAGAATGTTTTATTTTCAAGCAAGTTAGAAAACTTTAAAAAAGGATATTACGATATTATATTTTCTAGTAAAAGAACAGGAGATATAGAAAACTTTATAAGTGGAGGCAATAGATATACATACAGAGTTAAGTTTTACAATGACCTATTATCCACAGGAAGCGTACAAAATGTGAATTCATATCAAGATTATATTACAATAGATGAAAATTCTACAACAGATGGAAAACTTAATATTAATGGTTTTATATATGCAAAAGATATAAATAAAGAAAATTCTGTAGGCGGAGTAAAAGTAATAGTTCTTTCTAAACAAATATATAAAGACTATGAAAAAATTGTAGTTAAATTTGAAAATACAACAAATAATAGAATTTTAATAGATACAAGAACACAAAGCAAAACAACATATGCAGTAGGAAGTGATGGAGTAAAGTATAGCTCTAATATTGCAGAAATATCTAGTGCTTTATGTGAAATACCAGCGAACTTCTATAGAACATATGAAATAACTATCAGAAAAACATATAGCTCAGGAGTTACAACAGAAAGTATAGCTTTTACAGATATTGTACCAAATTATGAAGAATACAAACAAAACACAAAAGAGTATAAAACAAGAATGAAGATAAGCGTTTCTATGTAAAGGTGGTGGCAAAAATGAGTGAAAATGGTGCAAAAAAAAGCAATAACAAAGAATCAATGCAGTCAAAAGAAACAAAACAAGAAGAATTAAAAGATGAAGAAGTAAATAACGAAGAAAATGGGGAAGAAGAAGAAAATCAAGAAAATGAAGAAGAAAACAACCCAGTTGATGACGCAAAAGAAGGTATGAACGATGCAAAAGAGATAGCTAAAATAGGAGCAAATGCAGCAGCAGGAAACTATGCCAAAGCAGCCATAGATGGTATAAAAATGGCAGCTAGAAAGCTTAAAGATAAAAAATTTAGAAAAAAGCTAATAAAAATGATTATAATGAAAAGTATACCAATAATTTTAATGATTGTGTTAGCGGCAGCTCTTTTTAGTGTATTTAATGAAATGAAAGACAAAATGATAGACTTAATAGGGGCAGCATATTCTAAAGCAACAGGTTTTTTATCAAAAGCATGGAAATCAATTACAAATGACAATTGGGTAGATCTAGGCGAAAAATTTGAATATGTAGTAGATTTAAATACTGGAGAAACGTTAGGAACGCCAGAAACAATAAAAAATAGATATACAGATGAGAACGGAAAAACAGTAGATAGTAATGGAAATGAATACGATGAAAATGGCAATATGCTAGACAAAAATGGAAAAGTAAGAGAAACTCTTACAAAAGAATACACATTGGTAGACCAGTACGTAAGAGAATTAGCTAATAAAGGAATTTCAATAAAAGATTTAAGGCTATTGGGAAATGGTGATTATGGAGATAAAACTGTAGAAGAACTTTTAGAAGACGAAGAAAGCAAAGAATTAATAGAAAAGTACATAGCAGAATTTATAAGAGCAGATATTATTACACAACAGCCACATAGGAATAAGACAGCTAATTTAGTTAATCCAAACGACCAAAACAAAGTAGATGGAGGGATTTATTTTTATAGAAATAAAAAGGAAGCAGAGTTAAAAGACGATGAATTTAATAATGGAACGATGAATAATCCTAGCATAGAGGTAGAAAATGAAGATTATAAACAAATGGAGTATATTTCACCAGAAGACTTTTTGAAAGAATTGGGAAAAACAGATACAACACTTGAAGAGTTGATTAAAGGAGAGGTAATAACAACTAATAGTTCAAAAATCTGGACTGATTTAAGATATAAATATACAATAGACCCAGAAACAGAAAAATTAGTTGTACTAGAAGCAAAGCTAACAAAAACAAAAGAAGCAGAATATACAAGCGATTTTTTGACAGCAATATTTGACTGGTGGAGTGGAATAGAAATAAAAAGTGAAGAGTATGAAATAAAAGTTCAAGGATTTGACTATAAAGAACTAGTATCAAAATATTCTATGCCTTATGAATTTTTAATAAATCTTTGCGAAATAACGCAAAATCCAGAATTTGTATATCATGTGGCACTATTAGCAAGAAATACAAAAATATGCTTAGCTATACAAGACAATGTTGACCAAATTATAGAAGTAGAGGATACGGAAAAAGATGAAGAAAAATGGGAGGCAGAAGAAAGTTCAAAAGGTGATTTTTCTTTAGCAACATGCGTAGCGACAGAAAGTCCACATGAAAAAGCAAGAAAAATGAAAACAGTAATAACGTACACACCTACTTTGAGGCCATATTCAGCAGACACATGGAGCTTTTATGAAGATTATAAATATACAAAAAAAATAGAAGGAACAGTAGATGATGGAAAATTAATAACTACACGTATTCCATATCCGGAAAGATTAAATGAAACTAGGCCAGATGTGCAGATACTGGGTTCAGGAGATACTCAAAGAGTAATCGAAAAAATAGTATATTCTGAATGGGTTACAACAGTAGTAAGAACACAAACAAAAACAATCACATCAAGTATTAAATACGATGAAGCGCAAATATGTCAGTCAATTGAAAAATCAAAACAATTTTTAGGGCTATTAAGAAATGATACTGGAGAATGTGAGTATGATTGTGCAAATGATGAGGTATCTAAAAGATACAATCCGACAGCATTAAAGTGTGCAGAAGAAGCAGAATTTAATAAAACTGGAAAAAATGTAAAATATAAATTACCAAATAGCACAGTAGGAGAAGCGCCATTAAATAAGTTGGAAAGTGGCTTGCAAATGTTATATGCACTATTACAATCAAATAGTACAGGTTATAATGAAAAAGATAAAATGTACAATTCTATAGAGGAAAAAGTAGATAAGGAAGAAGAATCACTTTCAAATGCAAATTACAAAGATGCATATGTAATAAAAATGCAAGGACTTGTAGAACATTTACAATATTTAATGACATTTCCAGAGAATGAAGAATATGATCCAAAAACAATAGAAGATAGTGAAGTAGAAGAAATAATTACAGAAGACGATGAGAATATTAACTATAATGTAAGCCAAGGCACAGTAGCAAGCGCAAGAGAGATATATGAGTATTTAATATCAAAGGGATTTACTCCTGAAAGTGCTTGCGGAATACTAGGAAATATAGAGCAAGAAAGTGGATTTTATACATCAGCAACTAATGGGACTCATTTTGGTTTGTGCCAATGGGGAGGAGAAAGGTTTGCAGCATTAAGTAATTTAGCAGATAGCCGAGGTAAAAAGTGGACAGACCTTCAAGTACAATTAGACTTTTTATGGTCTGAGTTAGAAGGAAAAATGTCTAAGGTAAAAGCAGAAATCATTGGAAGTACAGATATGTATCATGCAACAGATATATTTTGTAGGAAATATGAAATTTGCGGAGGATATAGTAAAGAAGTTACAAGAAGATATAAAAAGGCAAAAAAGTGGTATAATATATTAGTTTTAGGAAAAGGAACAAGCAGTAATGGAAATAAGCAAGAAGCAACAGGAAAATTAAAAGATATATTTCCAAATGGTTTGCCACAAACTAAAGAAGAAATGGAAAAATATTTAGTGAATGTATTAGTTCCAATAACAACTAAAAGTGGGGTAAAAACTACAAAAACAGTAAAGCTTCATATTGCAATAGCAGAAGATGTAAGAAAAGCATTACAAGAAGCGCAAGACAAAGGATTTAAAGTATATGAAGTACAAGGTTATAATTGGAGTAATGTTGCTGGAAGCAAAACAAGGTCACAACATAGTTATGGTTTGGCTGTGGATATAAATGTAACAGAGAATTGCCAAATGAAAAATGGAAAAGTGACAGCAGGTTCTTTCTGGAACCCGGGAAAAAGCGAGTATTCAATTCCAGAAGATGGAGTTTTAGTAAAGGCATTTAATTCTATAGGTTGGGGCTGGGGTGGAAACTTTAGTAGCTCAAAAGATTATATGCATTTTTCGTATACAGGTAAATAATGAAAAGTAGAGTGACATTGTATTTAGATTAAGTGAGATTAATGTCACTTTACTTTTTAAAATTGAGGAGTTGATAAGATGAAAAAAAATATATTACTATTTCTAATAATTACCGTACTAATAGTTATTGTTATTATATCAATAATGCTTGTTTATTTATTACAAAGAGAAAAAGTAGCAGATATAAAGGCAGATAATTATAATGTAAATGAAGAAATAGATTTGGGAATAAATAAAGTTGTAGATAAAAACGAATATTTTATGGTAAAAAAAATAGTAGATAATTACTTTGAGGTAATTAAATATATTAACCCAAATATAGAAGACATAGAAGAACGAGATTTGGATGGAGAAGATATATCTTCTAATGAAAAAAGAAAAAAATTATTGGATTCTTACACGGATTGGTCTATAACTACGATTAAGAATATGATAGATAAAGAATGTATAAAATATGTGGGGGAAGATGATAAGGAACTAGCGAATGAATTGAAAAAGTATAAAGCGAAAAATTATACAATAGAAGATATGTATTATGCAAATGAAAATATAAATATGGATGTATATTATATAGCAGGAATAGATAGCAATAATAAAAAATTTAAATTAGTGGTAAAAGTGGATAAGTATACAGAAACGTATTCTTTATATATAGAAAAATATCTTGAAGACAATAAAATAGATGAAAATAATTTTGATGAAGCATTTAAAATTGATAAAATTGAATATATAAATTTAAATGATAATAATATAGCGGAAAAAATAGAAGTAACTGATTTTGAGGTAGCAAGTGCATATCTTAATAATTGGGGAATGAAAATTAAAGAAAACTTGCAAAAATCATATAATACGTTAAATGAAGAATATAGAAATAAAAGATTTGACACATATGAAAAATTTGAAAATTATATAAATACTTCAAATAAAGATTATAGTTCATTAAAGCTAGAGACATATTCGTTAGAAGAAGAAAATGAAAAGAATGTATATGTATGTAAAGATCAATATGAGAATATATATAAATTTACAGAAACAGCAGTTATGGAATATACAGTTCAACTAGATGACTACACAATTGAAAGCAATGAATATATAGAAAAATATAAAAAAGCAAAAAATCAACAAAAGGGAATACTAAATATAGGAAGGTTCTTTGAAATGCTTAATATGCAAGACTATTCATCAGCCTACAACTTACTAGATAAAAACTTTAGAGAAACATATTTTAAAACACAAGCAGACTTCGAAACATTTGTAAAAACATATATGTTCAAATATAATAATGTAACTTACAAAACATATTCAGACCAAATTAGTAATTTGCTTATTTATGGAATAACATTAAATGATAGTACAGGAGAAAACGAAAAAGAAGTAAATTGTAATATAATAATGAAATTATTAGAAAATACAAATTTTGTAATGTCATTTGAAATAGTACAATAAACTAACCAAAGAGGAAATTAGGAAAACGTAGAAAGTATATAAAAAATTGTGCAAAGTTTAAAAATACACCTTCTTATGATAAAATACTAAGAAAAAAAGGGGAGGAAAGCTAAGTCATAGGTAAAACTTGGTTAAAAGCTATGGAAGAATTAATAGGAAAAGTAGTAGTGGTAAAAATAATAAAAAAAATAGATAATTGGTTTGTAGGCACACTTTTAGAAAATCAAAACCAATTTGTATATATAAAAGACGAAGGGGATTATGAAGAAGAAGAGCTATTAGGTAACCAAGAAAAATGTATTATTACAGATAAAAAAGAAAGTGTATTAGTAGGTTTTATTTTAAGTAATCGCAAATTTGTAAATACCATGTTCAAAATAAACAATAACCTAAGAAATAGCGAAGAATATTCAAGTATTAAAGATATATATTTAATACAAAGGCTAAAAATTAAAGGGAAAATATTAGGATTGTATAGAGTAGATGAAGGAGAAATTTCAAAAATATATTTAGATACAGTTGAAATATGTACCATTGTAAATAAAATGATGGGCAATAACATAATTTTTAAAGAAAACACCATAGAAAATCAGCTTTCAGGGCAAATAAAAGACATAGTGCAATCAGCAGATTTAAACAAAAAAGAAATGTCTTTAGCGCAAGAGCAAGAAAAACAAAAAGGATTAATAGAAAAAGCCTTAGGAATTGAAAAGACAAATGAAATTACTAAAATTGTTACATTAGATTTAAAACAAAAAGTAAAGGATGAAAAAACAATAGATGAGATTCAAAAGCAAAGAAATGTACTAGGCAAAAAAGAAAGTTCAATAAAAGATGTAAATATAAAACAGGAAATGGACACAAAAGACAAAGCAACAGACATGAAAACCTTAGGGCAACTTATTGAAAAATCAGGCAAATTTCCAGAAATGAAAGATGCTAAATTCACTAAAATTGGAGTAATAGAATCTAAAGATAAAGAAAATTTAGTAGGCTTAGACGGCCAAAAGGGAAAAACAAGTGGAACAAGATATTCCTTTGTAGCAATTACAAATGACGGAAAAGCAGTGCCATTGGATTTAGAATTAGATAATACAGCAGGAATAAATTCAAATAAGCAAAATTACCAAGTAAGCCAAAAAGGCGAAGTACAAAAAGATGATGTAAAGTCTAGGTATAAGCTTGGAGAAGGAACTATTTCTGTAAAAAATGGAGAATATGGTGAGCTACAAGTATATCATTCAGCACGAAAAACCATAGGAGGAAAAGGAGTAGAAGGAAATAAAGACTTAGATAGGCAGTTAGAAACCAACAACGTGTGGGAAATAAAAAAAGATGAAAGAGATTTAGCAGAAGAATTTGGGGACGGATATCGCAGCGTAGAAGAAGGATACCAAGAAGCAGCAAAACATGAGAAAAACGGAAAAGCAGAAGATGGAGATTTAAAAATAGACGATATAGATGGCGAAAAAAATACAAAATCACATGTACATGATAACATAGATTATTCAAAATTAGCGGTAAAATGGGGCTACTATAAAGGTGGAGAACCAAATGGTGAAAAAGCTCAAAAACTATTTGAAGAAAAAAGAAAAGAAAATCCAGAAAAAGAAACAAAAGAAATAGTAGAGATGGTAACAGAGGATTTAGAAGAAGAAATGAATAATTCAAGAGATAGAAGATAATAAGAATAAAAAAGTCACCTATTAAATATAATTTAAAAGGTGATTTTAAATTGAAAAAAAGAATAATATACATATGTACAATAATTATATTAATATTAGCAAATTGCACTGCATACGTGTTTGCAGACGATGCAGATGAAGAAGAGCTGCTAGAAAATGAAGTAAAAGAAATTTCAGTAGAAACAATAGCAGAGGAGCAAAAAGAACCTGTACTTAATGCAAGAGCAGCGGTTATATATGATAGAAAAACAAAAGAAATAATATGGGGGAAAAATGAAAATGAAAAAAAAGCGATGGCATCTACAACCAAAATAATGACAGCAATAGTAGTGTTAGAAAAAGGAAATTTATCAGATGTGGTTACTATTTCAAAAAAAGCAGCAAACACAGGCGGTTCAAGACTAAAGATTAATACAAATGATAAAATAAGTGTGTTGGATTTGTTGTATGGTTTAATGCTAAGGTCTGGAAATGATGCAGCAGTAGCATTGGCAGAATATGTAGGAGGAAGTATAGAAGGATTTGCAAAGCTTATGAATAAAAAAGCAATTGAAATAGGTCTTAAAAATACACATTTTGTTACACCACATGGGTTAGATAATATCGAACATTACACAACAGCATATGAGCTTGCTGTATTAACAGACTATGCAATGCAAAATGAAAAGTTTAGTAAAATAGTAAACACAAAAAATACGACAATAAGCATAAATGGAGTGGCAAGGAATATATATAATACAAATGAATTATTAGGAACGCTAAATGGCGTAAATGGCGTAAAAACAGGATTTACAAACAATGCAGGCAGATGTTTAGTAACATCATGTACAAGAAATGGCAATCAAATAATAACAGTAGTACTAGGGTGTGACGCAAAAAAATATAGAACATCAGATAGTATAAAATTGATAGAATATGCCTTTAAAAATTATACAAGAGTTAATATAGAAGAAAAAGTAAAAATAGAATTTGAAAAATGGAAACAAATAAATAGTAAGCGCATATATATTAGTAAAGGAGAAAAAAGTGATGTAAACCTTGAATTAAAAGAAATTACCAAAAAGGAAATTCCAGTAAAAATAGGCGAAGAAAATAACATACAAGTGGAAATAAATGCAATATATGAATACGAAGCTCCATTAGAAAAGCAAAGTAAAATAGGAAATATATTAATAAAAAAAGATGAA
Source organism: uncultured Clostridium sp. (assembly GCA_900553865.1). Classification (GTDB taxonomy): domain Bacteria; phylum Bacillota; class Clostridia; order TANB77; family CAG-508; genus UMGS1663. Next base: position 4,724 of record USFC01000022.1, on the reverse strand, counting down.
GAAATAATAGAAAGCGTAGACATTGTATGCTTAGAAAGAATAGAAAAGAAAAACACTCTTACATATTTAAAAGAATTGATAGCAGCCATTTTCCTATAAAATTTTCATAAAAATATTTGAAAAATAGCATTAAGTTAAAATCTAAATGCATTTTGCAAAAAGAAAAAGCAAGTTATTTGAAAAATAAAATTAAATTTTAGGCTATGTATTGACTTTTTCTAATATTTTTGTTATTATAAGTATGCTTTGAAAAAAAGCATATGCGGAAATAGCTCAGTTGATAGAGCGCTGCCTTGCCAAGGCAGAGGTCGCGGGTTTGAGCCCCGTTTTCCGCTCCATTTATTTATTAGCTAGTTAGCATAAAATTAAAATAGACGGCGCTATAGCCAAGTGGTAAGGCACGAGTCTGCAAAACTCTGATCCCCGGTTCAAATCCGGGTGGCGCCTCCAACATATAGGTAAATAATAGTTTTTATTATTTACCTATTATTTTTAATTATCAAGCTATTATATAGTAATATCAATGCTTTTACGATTTCTTACTTATTCCAAATCTTTATTATCATATTATTACTTTTTATTATAATATTAAAAAACTGCATACAAATTGCATACAAAAATTTTAAAAACTGCATACAAAAATATAAAAATTGCATACAAAAAAAGTATGCTATTAAACATACTTTTTAAAAGGAATTATTTTTGAATTTTCATTTGCTTTAGATGATAGTGTTAAGTTGTTTTCTTGTCGTACTAATTTAGATTTTTCAATTTCTTTTTCTATAAAATCATCAAAGATATGCGCATAAGTTTTAGTTAAAACTCGTACAGAAGTACCAACTAATTTAGAAATTACATATATATCAATTCCATTTTCTTTTAAACGTGTAACACCTGTGTGCTTTGTCATATGTGTATTGCAGTCCTTAACTATTCCTGCATTCCTACAAATTCGTTTAAAAATTGAATTTATAGAACTTTCAGCTATTATATTTCCATCTTTTGTACTAAATAGCAAATCAGATATAGAATTTTCTTTTTGCTCTTCTATTATGGATTTTACTTCTACAGCATCAAATAGTATATCAAATGGAATTATTCTAATATCTTCTTCGCCTCTTTTTTTAGTTTTTCTTCCTGTTTTGGTAGAATTACCAATTACAAATTTGCCATTGTTATTTTTGGTAAGAGTTGTATGAACAATGATTTTCTCTTTATCCATATCAATATCTTTATTTTTATCAAGAGAACATATTTCACCTATACGCATGGCAGTTGCAAAAGCAAATTTAAATATATTTTTAATAGTTATATTGTTTATATTTGACTTGCTTTCATTTACAAGTTTATTTTCATGTTCATTTATATATTGTAATATTTGTTTTTGTTCTTCAATAGTAAATGCTACAACCTTTTTTCTATTTAAATTGCTAATAAATGTATTTCTAGAAATATTATCAAAAAGTTCAGTTCTCTTACAATTAGATAATGCTTGGTGTAATTCGTCATATATTTTTTCTAAATTAGATTGGCTAGTATTGATATTTACTAGATTAGATAACAATTCTTTCAAATCGTCTTCAGTTATTAGATATACTTTCTTATTAGCAATAGGATAGTTCTCTATTGTTTGTATTGTATTCATATTTCTGTTATAACTATTTACTTTAATTAAATTATATTCTAATTTAGATTTTTCATTTTCTCGCATAACTTCAGATAGTGTTAACTCTCCACTTTTAATTAAAGATTTTAAATTTAGTTCTTTTTCTTTTAAATTTTTCTTTTGGTTTACTTCTTTATTGTTTCTACCTGTCCCTGCTGATTTTCTACTATTATTGATACTTAATTGAGCTTTGGTAGTTTTATAACAATAATACCTATCACAATATTTTATGCAATCTGTACAATTTTTACATTTATCGCATCTTTCAAAACTTAATCTATTACATTTATTAGTACAATTCTTACAAATAGTACATTCTTCTTTTAAAAATTTACTCCTTTTATTTTTCTGTATAGTTGTGTAAATAGTTCCTTCACCGTTTGTTCTTCTTTTCATAAAAAATACCTCCATTTTCAATAAATTTGTATAATAAACTATTGAAAAATGAAGGTATTTTTTGTATAATATTAATACATTCACTTTCAATAGTGTTTTGTGAGGAATAAATGTATCGGTTCGTGGTAAAATTGATTACATCTATTCCTTTTTTATTTCTTAAAATTTCTTATTGATTTTTCTACAACGCCAATAACTTTAACTGGCAATTTGTTTATTTCTTCTTTTGTAAAAATGCGTGGTGGATAATATGGATTAACAGCTTTTAATTCAATTCCATTAGTTCCTTTATATACTTTTTTAATAGTAGCTTCATTACCATTTATAAGTACAACACAATTATCTCCATTTTTAAAATCATCTTGTTTATGAACAATAACTGTATCACCATTATCGAAAAGAGGTGTCATACTATCTCCTACAACATTTAAAGCATAATAGTTCTCTATATCTGTTCCTTCTACATTAAAAGTTATATAGTCAATAATATTTTCTTGAGCTAAATAATCATATCCTGCCTTTACAGTTCCTAAAATAGGAATTTTGGTAATATCTATTTCAGATAGAGGAATAGCTCCTATTTTTTTTAACATTTCTTTTTCTTCATCTTCTATCAAATCTATATAACCAGCTTTTTCATATAAATCTATATAATCTACATTATATAGTAATGCTAAGTTTTTTAATAAAGCTGGAGTAACATTTCTTTTTCCATTTTCTATCATATTTAAATGACTATATGAAATACCTGTTCTTTTATCAACTTCCCTTAAAGATATATCTCTAGCTTGTCTAATAGACTTTAAATACATACCTAATTCTTCTTTTGAAATCATAATTAATCCTCCTTACCGTTCACATTATAACACAGTTGTTCACAAAAGTAAAACTTTTTTTAGAAAATTTTTAAAAAAATGTTGACAAAGTGATAACACAAATATATAATGTTCACAACAAGATAACAAAAAAGCGAGGTGAATAAGATTGATAGTTGTAAAAAATCCTCAAAGATTAAAGACAATATTAACAACTGGTGAGAATACAATAACTTCAAGAGCTAAACAATTAGGATGCTCAAAAGCATATGTAAGTTCTATAGTAACAGGAACTAGAAACCCAAATGAAAAAGTAGCAATTAAAATATGTGAACTAACTGGAGAAAATTTTGATGAAATTTTTTTTATAAGAAGTGTTCACAAAACAACAACAAAATAACCACGAACCGATACAAAAATAAAGGAGGAAATGCAAGTGAATGTAAAAAGAGAAGTAACAATGAACTGGAACAATGCCCCTGATACAATAACACCTGAAATTTATGCACAAATAAGAGGACATTCAGTTCAATGGGCAAGAAATAAGTTTGACGAAAAAGATTTTCCACGATTAGAAAGCAAAAAGAAGATAGCGGATAAAACAGCAGTAAGACTTTATGAATTGGGAATTAACCCGAAACAAAATCAAAAAGCAGGAATAGAATTTTTAATTTTATTAGAATTACAAAAATTAACAAAATCAAAGGAGGAACAAACAAATGAAAAAAATTAAATTTATTTTAAAAGGGACAAGCATATTTTGGGTACCAATAGTAGGAAGCTACATAGCAAATGCTTTGTCAGATATATTAATTAATTTATTGTAGAAAGGGGTGAGGAATATGATGTTTATAATAGGAATGCTCTTAGGAATAGTAATGGGAATGTTTATTATAGCACTTTTATCAATAGACACTATAAAACAATATGATAATGAAAGATATAATGCAGAAAATAGAGCATTAATACATTTCAGAAAATTACAAGCTATTGAAAGAATTTTAGAAAAAGCAAAAGAAACAAAAGAACCTGCAGTATTTATAGTAGACAAAATAAAAGAAGTTATCGTCGGTCAAAACAAATAACTTCAATGATTAAAAATATTTATATAAATTCATATCTATTTAGATTTTAACACAATTTAATTAGATATGCAAGGGGAAGGAATAAAAATGTTAGATGTAACTATAATTCATTTATGATAATGTCTTAATAAATCATTTAAGAAAATGTCTTAATTTTAAAATTTATGATATAAGTAACTCAGTAAAAACTATCGGAGGTACTTATGAGAAAGGTAGAATTAAGAATGAATGAAGAATACAAGTATAAAATTATAAAAAAGTTAGTAGAAACAAATGGTAATAAACAAAGAGCTGCAGTAAAACTTAAACGATCTATTAGACAAATCGATAGAATGATAGCTGGTTATAAAAGTTTTGGAAAGGAATTTTTTATACACGGAAATCGTGGAAGAAAACCAGCAAAAGCCTTTACTGAGGATTTTAAAACTGAGATTGAACTATTATATACTTCTAAATATTTTGATTGTACTTATACAGATTTTAAAGAATATTTAGAAACTAGAGAAAACATAAAAATATCTGTAGACGAAGTAAGAGTAATCCTAAGAGATAAATATATTTTCTCTCCTCGAACTCATAAATCTACAAAAAAGAAATTTAGAAAAAAACTAGAAGAAGATATGAAGAAAGCTAGTAAAAAAGAAAAAGAAATATTAAAAAGTAAATTAGTGTTATCTGAAGATGCTCATCCAAGACAATCTAGGTGCCAATATTTTGGAGAAGAACTTCAAATGGATGCTTGTATTCATTTATGGTTTGGAA
>USFC01000021.1 GCA_900553865.1 uncultured Clostridium sp. | reverse complement strand
TTTTTCATGATATAATATATGGTGTAAACAAAGCAAAAAATAGTAAGTTGTAGGGGAGATTGGATTTTATGAAAGAAAATAAGTTAGAAAATTTAATATGGATTATATTTGCCAGTATTGGGGCAATATTTGTTATAATTGGATTGGTTGTGTTTGGAAATATCTTTAACTATGCAAATAAAGTAGATACAGTAGGAACTATTACAGAAATATCATCGTATAGAAATACTAATCATAATAGAAATCATGAAGTATATGTTTCATATACTGTTGAAGGAAAAGAATACGAATCAATATTAAATAGTTATTCTTCTAGTTTTTATGAAGGTAAAGAAATAAAAATATATTATGACAAAGATAACCCAAGCAAAATAGGTGTGAAATCTTTGGATTTATTATTTTTAATATTTCCTGGAATTGGATTGATTTTTCTAATAATAGGAGGAACTGGAATATTAGTAAAAATTAATAAGAGAAGATTAGAAAAAAGATTAAAAGAAAATGGAGAATTAATATACGCGAACTATGTCGAAACAGTTTTAAATACTTCATACCGAGTAAATGGAAAATGCCCATATAATATTATTTGTGAATGGAACAATCCATTAGATAATAATAAGTATATATTTAAAAGTACAAATATTTGGATAAATCCAGAAAACATAATAGAAGAAAAAAATATAAAGCAATTTCCTGTATATATTGACAATAATAAAAAGAAATATACCATTGATATAGAGTCTTTGACAAAAAATATAATAGATTTAAGATAGGAAAGTAAAATACAAATTACAAGTTATAAGTGAAGTAAACCAAAGGTGTGTGTATTTTTTATAAATTATATTATACAATTATTCTTGAAAGAAGGGATAATATGAATCAAGAAAAGATTGGAAAATTCATTGCTGAAAAAAGGAAAGAAAATAACTTAACACAAGAACGATTAGCAGAACAATTAAATATAAGTAAAAATGCTGTAAGTAAGTGGGAAAGAGGTTTGAATCTTCCAGATGTTTCGATTATACAAGATTTGTGTAAAATATTAAATATTACTTTAAATGAATTATTTATCGGAGAAAATATATTAGATGAAAAATATAAGGAAGTAGCAGACAAGAATTTATTAAATGTATTAGAAAATAGTTCATTTACACTAAAAGAAAAAATAGATTTTTATAAGAAAAAGTGGAAAAAAGAGCATATATCAAAAATGATTATTTGCTTTATAAGTTTGATTGTGCTTATAATTGTTCTTAAATATCAAAATGTTGAAGGTTATATTATTGGTGTGATAGCAGGAATGTTATCTACACTATTTTATGTAGTGCTATATAATCAAATGATGATATATGTTGAAAACAATGCTTATAAAAAAATAGAAAAATAAATGTAGTTAATAATTATATATATGGATTTGATGGATAGGAGATGATAAAAATAAATTATTGGTTGTTTTTGTTTATTATAATCTTTTGTTGTATAATAATACCAAGAAGTAATAATAAATTATATTTAGGAATAATGAAAAGAAAAAAGAAAGGTAGGAAAAGAAAGATGCCAAAAGAAATGATAACAGAATTTATGAATAAAGTATGTACCATTAGTTTGTTTAATGAATCTTTTGCAATACAAGGTAAAATAGTTATGATAGAAGATAACTGGGTAAAAGTTGAAGAAAAAAACGGAAATAGAATGATTAATGGAGATATGATTCGAGATATAAAATTAATGCCAGAAAAATATCAAAAGTAACTGTAAAATTACATTTAGCGAATAGAAAGTAATAGATTTTACAAAAATTTCTATTGCTTTTTTTATATCAATAAGGTATAATAAGTATGAAAAGTATAACAAATAAGATTCAAAGGAGAAATATAAAATGGAAAAAGATAAGTATGTAGGTATCTGTAAAGTAGGAGAAAAGGGGCAGATTGTAATACCAGTAGAAGCAAGAAAAATGTTTGATATAAAGTCTGGGGATTCTATTATTGTTTTATGTGATAAAGAAAAAGGAATTGCACTTGTAAAGTCAGATGTAATAGAAGATTTAGCAGATGATATATTAAAGAAATGAGGTAATAAGAATGTATTTAATAAATAAACAATTTAGAACAAGTGATAATAGTATAATTAACTATTATGAAACAGATAACCATAAACCTATATTACTAATTATTCATGCTCAGGGAACAAGTGCAGTTAGTTATTCAAAAATTGCAAAAGATTTAGCAAAAAACTTTCATTTGATTTTGGTAGATTGCTATGGACATGGCAAAAGTTCTCATAATAAAGAAAAATATAATTTAGTAACTCAAGGAAATGATTTAATTGAATTTATACAAGCTATTACTAATAGTAATATATCTGTTTTAGGACATTCATCTGGAGGATTAATTGCTTGTTACATTGCCTCTAATTCTAATTTCTGTAGTAACTTAATATTGGAAGATCCACCTTTATTTTCAAGTAATGGAAATAGAAGGTTTAATACTTTTAATTTTAAAGACCTATCAACAGTATGCCATAATTATATAAATCAAAAAGAAGAAAAAGATTTTGTATATTATTATTTTATGAATCAATATTGTTGGAACTTCTTTCCAGAAAATTCAAGAGAAAAATTAAAAAATAAATTGGGAGAATTTGCTTTAAAATATAGAAAACAACATCCAGAAAAAACTTTGAAAGTTCCATTCTGGCCAAAAAAGTTTTTAGAAGGATTTAATGGCTTGAATGAGTATGATCCTTATTTTGGAGAAACTTTTTATAATGATTCTTTTAATGCAAATGTTAATTATGAAGAATTACTTTCAAATATAAAATGCGATACTTTATTTATGAAAGCAAATACTACTATTGGTAAAGATGGACTTATTCAGGGAGCATTATCAGATGAAGATTTAGAGCAAGCTTCAAAATTAATTCGCAATATCAAAGTAGAATACTTTAATTGTGGACATGGTATTCATAGTGAGAAACCAAAAGAATTTATAAGAAGTGTAAATGGAATAGTAAAAAAGCAAGAATTACACAAAGATTATGAAAGATAACTTACAATTTTTATTGATATTTTAATAGTTCAAATTGATATTACATGTGAGTTAAAAATGTCCAAATTTTTGAGTAAAACAAACTTGAAAAAAGAACATTTTTTATGGTTAGAAAAAACAGTAATATCAATGCTTTTAAACAAAATAGAGGACATACTTTACTAACTAGGGTAGGTGTGTGATAGTGAAAACTATCGCATAGCTACCCTAGAACTATATATGAACATATTTGGAAATTTTTTGATTAATTTTAATTTAAGGGAGAATTTTTATAAGAAAACAGATCTATATATAGTATAGGGAGAGTGAATTAATATGAGTGAAACTTTCAAAATCAATATATACTTCGACGAAAAAGGTGAAGAGTTAGAAGAATTAATAAAACACTTAGTAATTAATATCTTAAAGAAAGATATTTTTGAGCGTTAAAATTTTGTCTTAAATAAGATATAATAAAATTTAAATTCAAATTGTTTTTATCAAGCATAGAAAGGAGGAAAAATGCTTGAACAAATAGAAAAAACAATATACAAGGTAGCAATTTATATAAGGATATCAAAAGAAGATATAGACAGAGGCTATGATGAAAGCGAAAGTATAAAAAATCAAAGAACATTATTAATAGAATATGTGCAAAAATTAGGATGGAAATACCAATTAATAGATATATATATTGATCAAGGCTTTACAGGAACAAATTTTAATAGACCAGCTTTTCAAAGAATGATTAGAGATATCAATTCAGGAAAAGTTAATATGGTTGTAACAAAAGACTTATCTCGTTTAGGTCGTGATTATATAGAAACAGGTGAATATATAGAAAAATGGTTTCCAGAAAATAATGTAAGATATGTTTCAGTAACAGATGGAATAGATACTTTTGAAGCATCAAATGGTAACAATGATATTGCACCATTTAAATCAATATTAAATGATATGTATTCTAAAGACTTATCAAAAAAAATTAGGACAGCAATGCACACCATGCAAAAACAAGGGAAATGGGTAGGTGGAAAAACACCACTTGGATATATAAAAGATTCAAATGATAAAAATAAATTAATAATCTATGAGCCAGAGGCTGAAATTGTAAGAAGCATCTTTAATATGGCGTCTAATGGAGATCAAGTTGGAAAAATAAAAGATTATTTGAATAGTAACAATATTCCAACAGCGAATAAGTCAAGATACAATAAAGAAACATTTTGGGAAAACAAAACAGTCAAAAATATATTGAAAAATAAAGCTTATATAGGTACAACTGTGCAAAATAAAAGATGTAGAATAAGTTATAAAAATAGAAAAGTTAGACTAAATTCAGAGGAAAAATGGATTATTGTGGAAAACACGCATGAACCAATAATAGATAAAAAAATGTTTGATGCTGTGCAAAAAATGGTAATAGTTCAAAGCTATAATAGAAATGAAAAGAAAAATATGTTTTTATTAGATGGATTGTTATTATGCTACGAATGTAAGCACAAAATTGGTGTAAGAGGAAAAAAGAAGGGGAATTATTATATGGTGTGTAATAATTATCGTCGAAATTCAAAGTTAGGGCTTTGCACATCACACGGATTTAGCTATTCTAATTTAGAAGAAACTGTAATTAATTATATTAAAAATTTATTTCAAAAAATAGATAGTGAAAAAATAGAATTAAACGTAAAAAAGAGTATGAATAAATATGATTATGGAAAGATACTTCAGAAAATAGAAAATGAAATAAAACTAATAAATAATAATATTGATCAAATGTACATAGACAAATTAAACAACAAAATAAGTGAAGAAATGTATGAAAGATTATTGAAAAAATTTAGAAATGAAATAGAGAAAAAAGAAAATGAATACATAGAAATTAAGCAGCAAAAAGAAGAATCAAAACAAGATGATACTGAAAAAATAAAAAGTGTTGTGCAAGAATTTTTAAGCCTAAATAAGCCAACACCGGAAACTATGAAAGTAATTATTAATAGAATTGAGATACATCAAGATAAACAGGTAGATATATATTTTAATTTCAGACAATTAAATAATTAAAAAGAAAACATAAGGCTAAATATTAGATTAGTCAAAAATAGAAATCACAACTGCCTATTTTGAAAACAACCAGAAGGAATTTCCATGGCAGTGCCTATGAAAAATGGTGGAATGAAAAAAGAAAAAGTAATTTTTTATGTAATATTATCAGGAGTAACAACAGGAATAGGAGCATTTTTTGGAGCAATACTTGGAGGAATATCACAAGAAGTAATAGCAATGTGCTTAAGTTTTGCAGCAGGAGCAATGTTATACATAGTATCAGGAGAATTAGTACCAGAATCAAATAGTCTATATCACGGAAGAATGACAGCAATAGGAAACCTAGCAGGCTTTCTGCTAGGCATGCTTGCAATGTCACTATAATTACCATTTGGGGGACGTTTCCTAAAGGTTAATCTGTCCCCTCCATTGGTACAAACAAATTTTTAATAAAATTTTAAATGTTCGCTAGACAAGAGCATAAAAATAGTATAGACTAGATAGCATAAACAAAAATATTAAATATGCCAATAAGAAATGGAGAAACAAAAATGCAAGAGTTAATAGAAGGATTAAACAATAAGCAAAAAGAAGCGGTCTTAGCGACAGATGGGCCATGCTTAGTAATAGCAGGGGCAGGAAGCGGTAAAACAAAAGTATTAACACACAAAATAGCATACCTAATAGCCGAAAAAAACGTAGCACCATGGAATATATTAGCAATAACCTTTACAAATAAAGCAGCAAATGAAATGAAAGAAAGAATAGAAGGCTTAGTAGGAGATGTGGCAAAAGATATATGGATGGGAACCTTCCACTCTATTTGCGTGCGTATTTTAAGAAAATACATAGATAGAATAGGTTTTGATTCATCATTTTTAATATTTGACACACAAGACCAAAGAACCTTAGTAAAAGAATGTTTAAAAGCACTAAATATAGATGACAAAATGTTTACGGACAGAAGCGTTTTATCAGAAATAAGCAATGCAAAAAACGAAATGTTAGAACCTGTGCAATATTGTGTTAAATATCAAGCAGACTTTAGAAAATCAAAAATAGGAGAAATATATACTTTATACCAAAAGCGTTTAAAAGAAAATAATGCAATAGATTTTGACGATATAATAAATTACACAATAAAAATATTAACAGAAAATCCAGACGCACTAGAATACTACACAGAAAAATTCAAATATGTATTAGTAGATGAATACCAAGATACAAACAAAGCTCAATTTACATTAGTAACAATATTAGCTTCAAAATATGGAAACATTACAGTTGTAGGAGATAACGACCAAGGAATATATAGTTTCCGCCGGAGCAGATATTTCAAACATACTAAACTTTGAAAAAGACTTTCCGGGAACAAAAATAATAAAATTAGAGCAAAATTACCGTTGTACAGGAAATATTTTAAAAGCAGCAAATTATGTAATAAAAAATAACGAAACAAAATACGAGAAGAAACTATGGACAGAAAACGAAGAAGGAAAGTTACCAGAAATCTATCAAGGTGACGACGAATATGACGAAGCAAGATACGCCGTAGAACAAATAAATCATCTAAGAACAGAAGAATATTTTAAATATTCAGACTTTGCTATTTTATATAGAATGAACTCACAATCAAGAGCAATAGAAGATATCTTCCTAAGAGAAAACATACCATACAAAGTAGTAGGAGGTTTAAAATTCTACGAAAGAAAAGAAATAAAAGATACAATTGCATACTTGCGTTTAATTGCAAACCAATCAGATAACATATCTTTAAAAAGAATTATAAACGAGCCAAAACGTGGAATAGGAAAAACAAGTTTAGATAACGTTGAAGAAATTAGTTACCAAACAGGAAATTCAATGTATGAAGTAATAAAACACGCAGATGAGTATGGTCTAAATAGAGTATTCTTAAATTCAAGAGAATTTATAGAACTAATAGAAGACTTAAAAAGCAAAAAAGAAGAAGTACAAGTATCAGAATTAATAAAAATGGTATTAAGCAAAAGTGGCTACACAAAAGCATTAGAACTAGAAAATACAGTAGAAGCAGAAAGTAGAATTCAAAACTTGGACGAGTTATTAACAGTAGCAATGGAATTTGAAGAAGAATATGCGGAAAATTCATTAAACGAATTCCTAGAAAGTATCACATTGTCTAGCGATGTAGACAATTTAGAAGAATCAGACGATAAAGTTACATTAATGACACTTCATAGTGCAAAAGGGCTAGAATTTCCAGTAGTATTCTTAGTAGGAATGGAAGAAGGAATATTCCCAGGTTATAAATCAATAGGAGAGCCAAAAGAGCTAGAAGAAGAAAGACGTTTATTTTACGTAGGAATTACAAGAGCAAAACAATATTTATACTTAACCTGTGCTAAAAAAAGAACAATATTTGGTTCAACAAGCTACAATGCAATATCACGTTTTGTAAAAGAAATACCAGAAGAATTATTAGAAGGATATAACCAAATAAGTAACAGCAGAGAAGAAAACTTTGAAGATTCAAACTATGGTTGGGCATATGGAACAAATTATTCAGGAAAAGTAAAAACCTACAAATTTAACGAAACAGAAGCACAAATCTACAATGTTGCAGGAAGTATATCCACACCTAAAGCACAAAAAGTGGATAACCAATCAGGCTTTGCGTTTAGAACTGCAGAAAATTTCTTAAATTCATTAAACAAACCAAAACAAGATGTAGATATCTCAAAATATCAAGCAGGAATGAGAATATATCACAAAAAATTTGGGGAAGGAACAATAAACTATGTAGAGCCAGAAGGAGAAGACGCAAAAGTCGATATAAACTTTGACAAAGTTGGTCATAAGCGCTTAATGGCTAAATATGCAGGCCTAGAGATAATATGATGCAATGGGGATGTTTCTTTTTGAGTCATAAATTTTCTAATGCGTTAAAACTTTGCCAAACCTTCTACGCAAAGTTCATTAAAAAAATAAAAAACAAATAAAAACAAGGCATGGTTAATATTTCTAAAATATTTAGAAACATCAAACATGCCTTACATTTTGTTCTATTGTTGCAATTCATTCTTTACAGATTGTATTTCCGTAATAGTAGCTTGTGCAGCAGGTTTGTAATATCCTTTAGATTGAGCAATTTTAAACAATTCATATTGAAAACTTTCATCATTATTTCTAATTTGTTGAAAAGTTTGTCTTAACCCCATATTCTCTGCTTCAGATATAGCACCTTGATAAGTTGTAAGGCTTGACTTTACACCATCCAAAATATCATTTACCATTGTTTTTTCATCCATTTAAATCTCTCCTTTCCCAATTAGGGACAGTCCCCAATTGCTACTTTTTCCCAATTAGGGACAGTCCCCAATTGCTACTCATTTAAAAATGTCATTAATTTTTGTTTTGTATTTAGTGAATCTTGAGCTGATTTTGTAAATAATTGTTTGATTTGTGGGTCTACCGCTTGTGATGCATACGTGTTTAGCTTTTGGTATGAGGTTTCGTGAGCGCCTATTAAATGCCTTAAATTTTGTAATTCAACTTGTGATAAATTTGCCATTTTTATCCTCCTTTTCTTTTCGAGTTTATTTTTATTATTTACTTATTTTTATTTTTTATACCCAAAACATAAGCATACGATTAAAAAACGAAGATAATTCTACGCAATAGCGATAAAAAACAAAAAAATAAGGAAAAACAAAATTTGAAAAAATGAAAATAATACTATAAAATAAATACGAAAAAAAGTGAAAGATAGGAGTTGTTTGAAAATTAGTAGGTTAAAAAGAACAATAGTGCACTTAAGAACATGGACGAAATTTACAATAATAATAATACTTGCAGCATTCCTAATGGTTGGAGCTATAACATACATATATAAGCCAACATACAGCGTTACACTAAATGGAGAATTTATAGGATATAGCGAAAACAAAAGCAAACTACAAGAAAGAATAAACAATTACATAGAAAAAGGAACAGGGGAGAATGTTGCCTTTGTAGAAATAGAAGAGCTACCAGAATATAAACTTTGTTTTTTAAAAAGAAATGTTTCATACAATGATGAAGAAATATACAACAAAGTAATAAGCCAAGGCCAAACATACTACAAATATTACGCAATCTGTGTATCAGATGAAGAAAAAGAATATGTATCAACATTTGAAGAGGCAGAAACCGTAGTAAGTACGTTAAAAGAAAAAAACAGTACAAACAAAGATAAGTTATCAATAGTAGAAAAATACGAAACCAAGTTGGCAGAATTTACAGACGTAGAAAAATGTGTTTCAGACTTATACGTAAAAAAAGTTGTAAAACAAGTTAGAACAGCATCATATGCAGTAGCAGCAACAGGGGTAAACACATCTAGCCAAAAAATAAACTTAGGAATATCACTAATAAGGCCGATTTCAGGAACAGTAACCTCAAGATTTGGTTCAAGATGGGGAAGAAGCCACAAAGGAATAGATATAGGCGCCGCGAAAGGTACGCCAATAAAAGCAGTAGCCTCAGGAACAGTTACAGTAGCACAATATGGATATAGTGGAGGGTACGGAAATTATGTTATGATTTCACACGGAAATGGAGTTCAAACACTATATGGACATTGCAATAGCCTAAATGTAAAAGCAGGGCAATCAGTATCACAAGGTCAAGTAATAGCATTTGTTGGAAACACAGGAAATTCATACGGAAACCATTTACACTTAGAAATAAGAGTAAACGGAGTTGCACAAAATCCACAAAATTATTTATACTAATATAAAAGATAATGAGCTTAAGAAATTTATTTTCCAAGCCCATTATTTTTTGGTAAAGAAAGATTCTAAACTTTCTTTACTGCATAAAATGCTTTGTTAAACAAACGACCTTGTTCATCTAATTTTTTTACAAAAATATCAGAACTATTTACAAAGCTTGCAAATTCAGAAATGCAAGAAAGCAGTTTAATAGTATCAAAATATGTATAATCTATATCAATAAGGCAAAAATACAAATTCCCCTTAAACTCATACAAAGAAAATTTTTTAGCAATATTATTGAAATTTAAATTAGCGCTGCTAACAAAATTAATAAAGTCAAAATAATTGTCAAAAGAAGAAAAAGCATATATTGCATTATTAGAGTTAAAAGACAGCAATTTTTTCCTAGCAAAAACCTTACCTTTAAAAGCAGTTTGCGGTTTATTTGGAAGAGTTCTTGTTACAGTCAAAACAAAACTACCGCCAGACATTGCAAAAGCTTCGATACGAATAAGATAATTTTTCGTAGAAAATCCTATTTCCTTTTCAGCCTCAGCAAGCATCTCAAAAAACAAATCTTGTGACTCTATGGAATCAGTCATAAAAGTATGTAAATCAATATTTTTTTCAGACAAATCATCGACAGTTAAAGTAATTCTAATTTTATCTTCATTTAATTTTTCAAAGCGCATCTTGAACCCTCCTAATTGTTTATAAATTAATTATAACACTAATCAAAAGCAAAATAAATGAACAATATTTGGTAATTAATATATGATATGTAAAAAATAAAATCCCGTTACTAAAAAAAATGATTTTTTACCAACTTTCCTTGAAAAAAAAGGAAAATGCATATATAATATTTAGGACAAACAAAAGAAGATAGAAAGGAAGAATAAAAATGGCAACAAAGGAAAAAAATATATGGATATTATTATTATTTATATTATCAGGAATAGTAATAGGAGGCTTGCTGGGGGAACTAGCAGGAAACGTAGACTTTTTGTGGTGGCTTAGCTATGGACAAAACTTTGGACTATCTACACCAATACAACTAGACCTAAGCGTAGTACAACTTTCATTTGGATTAATGTTCAAAATAAACATAGCAAGCATAGTAGGAATGATAATAGCAATAGTAATATATAGAAAAGTGTAGTAAAAATTTAGGGGCTTAAGGAAAGGAAGGAAAATGTTAACATTAAAACAATTACCAAATGCCGAAAGGCCCTATGAAAAATTAGAAATGTATGGAGAAAAATCTTTATCTAATTCAGAATTGCTAGCAATTATACTAAAAACAGGAACAAAAAATCAAACAGCAGTGGCACTTGCACAGCAAGTACTAGCACTAATAGAAAATCGAAATATTCGAGCATTGCACGAAATATCAATAAAAGAATTACAAAAAATAAATGGAATAGGTAAAGTAAAAGCAATCCAAATAAAAGCAATATGTGAGCTAGCAAAAAGAATGTCTAGGCCACAAGACTTAAAAACACAAATAAAAAGCTCAGAAGACGCAGCAAATTTGCTTATGGAAGAGCTAAAATATGAAAAAAACGAAATAGTAAAAATTCTAATATTAAACACAAAAAATATAGTACAAAAGATTGTAGATATTTCTATTGGAAATACATCATCAGCGCCAATAGAGCGAAAAAGAATTTTTGAAGAAATTCTAAAAACCGGAATGAGTACATTTATTTTAGTACATAATCATCCTAGTGGAGATGTAACACCAAGCATGAATGATATAAAAACCACAAAAGAAATAAAAATGGGAGCAGAATTATTAGGGCTAAAATTATTAGACCATATAATAATAGGTGACGGAAAATATAAAAGTATATTATCTTAAAAGGAGAAAAGAAAAATGAAATTATTTTCAATCAATAGTAAAGATATTGGAATTGACTTAGGAACAGCAAACACACTAGTTTCATTAAGAGGCAAAGGTGTGGTTTTGCAAGAACCTTCTGTAGTAGCAATAAATGTAAAAAGCAATGCAGTTTTAGCAACAGGAGATGAAGCAAAAGAAATGTTGCGGAAGAACACCTGCACAAATAAAAGCAATAAGGCCATTAAAAGATGGAGTTATTGCTGATTTTGGTGCCACTCAATTAATGCTAAAAAATCTTATAGGAAAAGTATGCCAAAGATATAATGTAATTAGGCCTAGGGTAGTTGTAGGCGTGCCATCAGGAATTACAGAAGTAGAAGAAAGAGCAGTCGAAGAATCTGTACTTCAAGCAGGAGCAAGAGAAGTATTTTTAATAGAAGAACCAATGGCAGCAGCAATAGGAGCAAACATAGATGTAGCAGAGCCAGCAGGAAATATTATAGTAGATATAGGTGGAGGAACAACAGAAGTAGCAGTTATTTCTCTAGGCGGAATTGTAGTAAGCAATTCACTAAGAGTCGCAGGAGATGAGCTAGACGAAGACATAATAAATTATGTAAAAAGAGAAATGAACCTAGCAATAGGCGAAACTACAGCAGAACAAATAAAAATGCAAATAGGTTGCGCAATGCCACTAATGGCAGATATAACAATGGAAGTAAGAGGAAGAGATTTAGCAACAGGTCTTCCAAAAAATGTAATAGTTTCATCATCACAAATACAAGAAGCAATGGCAGAGTCAATTTCAGAAATAGTAGAATGTGTAAAGCAAACTTTGGAAAAAACACCACCAGAGCTAGCTTCAGACATAGTAGAAAAAGGAATAGTACTAGCAGGTGGAGGAGCTTTAATACAAAACTTAGACAAATTACTTAGCATAAAAACAGAAATGCCAGTATATATAGCAGAAAATCCATTAGAATGTGTTGTAAAAGGAACAGAAAAAACAATAGAAGATTTAGAAAAATTAAAATCTGTATTAATAAATGGGAAAAGAAGAAAATAGGAAGGAGCCATAAAAGGTGTACAAAAATAAAAAAACAAGCATAATAGGAATAATAATTACAATAGTAATATTGGTAATTGTAGTAGTAGTTTCTAACATAAAAATAGAAAACGTAACTCACATAGAAAATGGCGTAAGTATGCTTGTAATGCCAATTCAAAATGGTTTAACATACCTAAAAAACTGGATTTCACGGAAACAATAACTTTTTTACAAACATAAATACCTTGCAAGAAGAAAATGAAAAACTAAAACAAAAAAACAGTGAACTAGAACAATCTTTAAGAGAACTAGAAATAATAAAATCTGAAAACAATACCTTAAAAGAGTATGTAAACTTAAAAGAAAAATACAATGAATTTCAAACAGTGCCAGCCTATGTAATAAATAAAGACATAAGCAATTACAATGACACAATAATAATAAATGTTGGTTCAAAAGATGGAGTAGAAGTAAATATGCCAGTAATTTCAGAAAAGGGATTAGTAGGGCACATTATTTCAGTTACAGAAAGCACAGCAAAAGTAGAAACAATAATAGATACAGCAAGCACAATTAGCTGTGTAATTACAACCTCAAGGGATATGGTTATAGCAAGGGGAACCTTAAACAGTAGCTCAACATTAAAAGCCACATATATCCCTACAAATGCAACAATATTAGAGGGAGATAAAATAGAAACCTCAGGACTTGGTGGAATATATCCTAAAGGAATCCATATAGGAACAATAAAACAAGTAGTAAATACCAAAAACATTACAGATAGATATGCAATAATAGAAACAGCAGTAAACTTTGAAAAATTAGAAACAGTATTAGTAATAAAATAAAAAGCTTTGTGACCAAACTTGTAAAGTAGAAAAGGAGGAAAGATGAAAAAAGCACTAGCAATCATAATATTAATAATATCATTTTTAATAATATATTTTCTCCAAGCAAACTTCTTTAATTGGTTCACAATAGCAGGGGTAAAGCCAAACTTATTTATAATATTTATACTATTTATAAGTTTATATGGAGGAACAAAAGTAGGAATCCCATTTGGAGTTATATCAGGATTGTACTTAGACATTCTGCTAGGAAAAACTTTAGGAATAAATGCAATAATGTTTGGAATAGTAGGACTAATTGGAGGATATTTCGACAAAAACTTTTCAAAAGAAAGTAGAATAACAATAATACTTATGGTAATAGGAAGCACCATAGTATTTGAAACAGGCAGCTATATAATGCAAATAATAAAGGAAGCTATAAACATAGAAATACTAGAATTTATAAAAACACTTGCAATAGAGGCTGTGTACAATGTAACATTAACAATAATACTTTACCCATTAATGCAAAACCTAGGGTATAAAATGGAAGAAATTTTTAAAGTGCAAAAAATATTAACAAGATATTTTTAAACAAAACAAAAATAAAAATGGAGGTGATTAGTTGAACTATAATAAAGATAAACAAGAAAAATTAAGGTACAATATTGTATCTACTTTTGTTTATATAATAGGAATTGTATTATTACTTCAACTATTTAATCTTCAAATAATACATGGAAGTGAATATAGAGAACAGTCAAACACAAGGCTAACAAGGGAAAGCGTGTTAGAAGCAGCCAGAGGTAACATTTCAGACCAGTCAGGCAACAAACTAGCAACCACAACATTAGGTAGCAGTTTGCAATTATATAAAACTAAAATAGACAATAGCACATTAAACAAAACACTTTTAAAAATAACACAAATACTAGAAAATAATGGCGATGCATATGTAGACACCTTGCCAATTAGTGTAGAGCCATTTGCATTTACAATAAATGAGCAAGCAGCAAATGAATGGAAAATTCAAAATAAAATAGACGAAACCAAAACAGCAGAAGAATGTTTTTACATATTAAAAGAAAAATACAAAATAGAAAACGAAAATGTGCAAGAAGCAAGAAGAATAATGACACTTCGCTATTATATAGCAAAAAATGGATATAGCAATACAAAATGCGTAGAACTAGCCAGCAGTTTAAACGAAAACAGTATAGCAATGCTTAGTGAGCAAAATGCAGATTTCCCAGGAGTAACAATAGCTTCAAAATCAATAAGAAGCTACCCAGGTGGAAGCTTGGCATCACACATATTAGGCTATACTAGCAGTATTTCTTCAGAAGAATTAAAAGGAAAAGAAGATACCTATAGCCAAAACGACATAATAGGAAAAACAGGAATAGAATATATAATGGAAGAATACCTAAAAGGTCAAAATGGAGTAAAACAAATAGACATGGCAGTAGACGGAACCATTACGGACGAGTACATTTCAAAAGAAGCAGTAAGTGGTTCAGACGTTATATTAACAATAGATGCAAACCTTCAAAACGTAACAGAAAACACACTAAAAAATAGCATACAAAGCATTAGTACTGCAGAAGGTGTAACAGTTACAGGAGGCTCAGCAGTAGTAATGAAAGTAAAAACAGGCGAAGTACTAGCAATGGCAAGCTATCCAGACTTTAACCCACAAGACTTTGTAGGAGGAATAAGCACAGAAAAATGGACATATTACACAAAAGAAGCAGAATCAGAATATGCAAGAATGCATCCATTTGTAAATAGAGCAATATCATCACCATCATCACCGGGGTCAACCTACAAAATGGTAACAGCAATTACAGGCCTAGAAACAGGAGCAATAAAAATAAAAGAAAAAATAAATGACGTAGGAATATACAAATTTTCATCAGACTATAACCCAAAATGTTGGTATATAAGAGGACATGGCTACTTAAATGTAACAGATGCTATTATACATTCATGTAACTATTTTTTCTATGAAGTAGGAAATAGAGTAGGAATACAAAACCTAGCAAAATACACCAAAGCATTAGGACTAGGAAAGAAAACAGGAATAGAACTTTTAGGAGAAGAAGCAGGATATGTAGCAAGCCCAGAAACCTCAAAAAGCTTAGGCCAAGTATGGAATGGAGGAGATATCTTACCAGCAGCAATAGGCCAAGGAAACAACAGCTTTACAACACTTCAAATGGCCAAATACACTAGTATGCTTGCAAACGGAGGAAACGACATAGATGTTAGCATAATAAAATCTGTAATAGACTCAAATGGAAACGAAATAGATAAACAAGAAGTAAACAACTATCTAAAAAGTCGTTTAGGTTTGCAAGAAGACACCAGCGAAAAAGTAACCTTCAAACAAGAAAATTTAAATGCAATACTAGAAGGAATGAAAGGTGTTACTACAGAATCAGGAGGAACAGCATATTCAATATTCAAAAACTTTAATATAGAAGTTGGAGGCAAGACAGGTTCAGCACAAACAGGAAGAGTAGACGAAAATGGTAAAAAAATAACAAATGCATGGTTCGTAGGTTTTGCACCATATGATGAGCCAGAAATAGCCATAGTAGTAATGATAGAAAATGGACAATCAGGAGGAAAAGCAGCGGTACCAGCAAGAGATATAATAGCAGAATACTTTGGAATGAATGCAAACCAAATAACAGAAAACATGCAAGCAATACCAACAGTGCAAGTACAAAATTAACTTTAAAAAACTAAAAAATAGGAGGGGTGTACAAGTGAAAAACTATGTAACAATACAACTAAAAAAAGATGAGATATGGATAAAAGTAGCAGAAGACGCAGAAGAAAAAGAAATAATAGAAGGCCTAAAAAATAAAATAGAAGACCTAGAAAAATTATATAAAAATGACACAACACCTATTAAAGTAGTTGGAAAAATATTAAAAAATAAAGAAATAGAAGAAATAAGAAAAATAGTAAAAGAAAGAATAAATGTAGATATAGACTTTGAAAGCCCAACGACACTTGGACTTCATGGAATAAAAAAAGGTTTTTATAAAGAAATAAAATCTTCAGAAACAAAATTCTATAAAACCTCATTGCGCTGTGGGCAAAAAGTAGAATTTGAAGGAAGCATAGCAATACTTGGCGACGTAAACGCAGGGGCAGAAGTAATAGCAGAAGAAAACATCATAGTATTAGGAGAACTACGCGGACTAGCACATGCAGGAGCAAAAGGAAACAGAGAAGCAATAATAGCAGCAAACAAAATAGACTGCCCACAAATACGAATAGCAGACAAAATAAAAGAATTCGAAAAAGAGGAGTTAGAAGAAACTAAAAAATACATCTATATAAACGAAAAAGACGAAATAGTACTAAACTAATAGGAACAGTAGGGACGGTCCTTTTCGTTCCGATTTCGGAACACTCGGGACACTCCTTCAAATTTCAGATATACGTCTAACAATAGGTGAAAAGCAAAAAGAGAAGAGAAGAGCAGATGTCAGAAGTTGGATATTCGACATCAGATAGCAGACCTCTGACTAAAACGCTCTAACAAAATAGTTCAAAAATACCTATTGTTATGTAAAGGACAAAATTGACCCGTCCCCAAATGTCCTTTCATTAGTTTAGCTTAAAAGAAGTAAAATTAAAGCAATATAAAGGTACGAATCTTTTACCTCTTCTTGATAAAGAAAAAACAAGATGCACATAATAAGCAAATCATCAAAATGAAGTTTTAAACCTAAAATTTCAAAACACTCATCATAAAAATGAACATCATTATTTACTTCAGGCTCTTTAGAAGCTGAATTTTCATCAAAATGTAAATTGCCAGAAGTAGAGTTGCCAAGACTAGAGTTGGCAGAAGTAGAATTTCCAAAATTAGAATTGCTATTAAAATTGCCACTAAAGTTGTTACTAAAATTGCTAGGGGTGTAAGGCTTTTGCACATTTTTAGAAGAATATTTGTCAAAATTATGTAAAGAAGAATTGCCAGAATTTTTAGGAGCAGGAGGCACTACAGGGGTAGCAGGAGAGGGGCGTCTTCTATAATTATTATAATTCCTATAATAAGGCGGAAAACCAAAAAAAGGATACATATTCATCATTTCATTTTTTCACCACCAATAGGACCAAAATTCTTCATAAGAGAACTCATATTAAGCAGCTGAATATATTGGTCAACTCTTTGTTTTCGGCTAGGCTTTAAGTAAGGTTTTAAAGAAAGCAGCAAATTAGAACTAGGGTTATTACTACTAGAATTCATTTTCTCCATAATTTGCTTAATCTTCATAATAGTATTTATATCAATATTAGAAAAAAGGTTACTTTGACTATTATCATTTTCAAAACTTGAATTATTGTTCAAATTAGAATTAGCATTTTCAGAATTATTTCCAAAAGAAGAAACAAACTCTTCAAAGTTAGGGAAAGAGGAATTAATATTATTATTCATAGATAAATCACCTCGTATATAACTAATAATATGCACAAAATAAAAAAGTGTTACACATAACTGTAACATTGTAATAAAAATTTAATATAAAACGCTCCAAAAGACCTTCCGTAAAGGCAAAAAGGATGATAGGCCATTTGCAAAGCAAAGTAATATTGCAAATAAAAAAATAATGTGTAAAAATGTAGATAAATATATAATAAGGAAGAAATATGACCTACTAGATACGAAAAAAGACAATCCTTGTTTAACTTTTAACATGGGAGGACAATTGGTATGAAAAAGGGGAGAATGAAAGCTATAGCAAGTATGCTAGTTTTGGCAATAACATTTGGATATTTCGGATATTTACAAACAGCAATCGCAAGCGAAGTTGAAAACCAAAACAGTAAAACAAACCAAGCAAACGTTGAATTTGATGCATACCTTATGAAAAACGGAGAAAAAACCTACTCTGATACAAAAACAATAGGTTCAAAGAATTATTTATATGCTGCATTAACAGTAAAAAATGCAGGCTATTTAAAAGACGCCAAATTTGAAGTAGAAAATGCAAATTTCGAATTCGACACTTCTTTCTCATCTAAAGAAGTATCAAAAGTAGAAAACAATAAAATATCATATAATTTAATCAAAAACGGAAGTGCAGTAACAATAGCAGTTCCTTTCCAAGGGACTTTTGCCCCAAAAATCGATTTGACTCAATTTAACAAACAAAACGTTGTAAAATTCACAGGAACATATGTAGATGGAAACGGAAATGAAAAACAAGTTAAAAAAGAAATTACAATTGGGTTAGCATGGACAGCAGAAAAACATGCTGAGTTAAGTGCGCAAATTTTAAAATTCATTCAGTTTAATTCAGAAAGCAAAAAATCAATAGTATTACAAACATATTTACAATCACATTTGCAAAACAACACATTACCAATAAAAGAAAGCAACATAGAAGTAACATTACCAACAATAGAAAATCAAAAGCCAGACGAAGTACAAGTATATGCAACAAAAACAGTAGCAACAAATGGTGACCAAACAGGCGAAAAATTTACAAAAGAAAACTATACATATAATAAAGAAACAGGAAAATATGAAAATATAATATATATGCCATGTACTTCAGAAAATAATTTTGAACCAAAATTTCCGTCAGAAGTACCTGATATGATATATTTATGTTTTCCAAATAATCCTACAGGAACAGTACTTACAAAAAGTCAATTAACAAAATGGGTAAATTATGCTAAAGAAAACAAATCAATAATTTTGTTTGATAGTGCATATGAAGCTTTTATAACAGAGCAAAATGTTCCACATAGTATATATGAAATTGAAGGAGCAAAAGAAGTTGCAATAGAGTTTAGAAGTTTTTCAAAAACAGCAGGTTTTACAGGTGTAAGATGTGGATATACTGTAATTCCGAAAGCTCTAAAAGGATATACAAATTATGGAGATGCAGTTGAATTAAATAAATTATGGAATAGAAGACAATGTACCAAATTTAATGGTGCATCATACATAACACAAAGAGGTGCTGAAGCAATTTATTCTGAAGAAGGAAGAAAACAAATAATGCAGAATATTAAGTATTATCAGGAAAACGCTAAAATAATTAGAGAAGGGTTACAAAAAGCAGGATATACTGTATATGGGGGAATAAATGCACCATATATATGGTTAAAATTACCAGAAAATGTAAAATCATGGGATTTTTTTGATAAATTATTAAATGAATTGGCAATAGTAGGAACACCTGGAGTAGGGTTTGGTCCAAGTGGAGAAGGATATTTTAGGTTAACAGCATTTGGAAGTAGGTCAAATACAATTGAAGCTATGGAAAGAATAGCATCTAATATATATAAATAAGATAGAAAACAGAGCATATGTAAAAATAGCTCTGTTTTTTGAAAATATATGAAATAAAAAGTCAATTATAGAACTGCAAAAAAATCGCAAAAACATTGAAAAATCAATTGACATAGAGAAATAAATGTTATATAATGGAAAAGCATGTAAGATTAGCGATGAAGTAGGATGTGGCTACAACCTTTGAAATAGCAGGGTTGGAGGGAACTCCTATGGAGTATGTCGTGGCTTAGACCAGGCGGTAAGTTATTAAAATATAAGCACTTATCCCAAGAAAAATCATGCAAAAAACTTGGGTTTATATATTAGATGTTGATGAAACACCAGGGTGCGTTTATAACTTCCGACTAATAATTTAAAATTTTAAGGAGGGAAAATTTACATGGCAACAGTAACAGGAAATGCGGTAGCAAGCGAAAAAATCAGAATAAGATTAAAAGCTTATGATCATGTAGTTTTAGAACAGTCTGCTGAAAAAATAGTAGATACTGCTAAAAAAACAGGAGCAAAGGTTTCAGGTCCTATTCCACTACCAACACAAAAGGAAATAGTAACAATTTTACGTTC
>USFC01000020.1 GCA_900553865.1 uncultured Clostridium sp. | reverse complement strand
TAGAAAATAGAGAAATTCTTCTAGACCTAAACCGTAAAATTTACTTAGATTTTTACCATCTAAAAAATATATACAAAAATGGAGAAAATGAATGGCAAAAAAAGAAAAAACTAAGAATGATAATAAAAAGAAAGATAACTCGGAGCTGAAATGGTTTATAACGGTGTTTATAACCACTTTTATTTTATCTATTATATTTTCATACATATGTACAAATGCAATTTCTAGTTTAGAGTTATTTCCAGCATTGCTAATACTAATATTAACCATATTTATAGGAATAATATTTGATATAGTAGGTGTAGCAGTAACAGTAGCAAAAGAAGAAGAGCTTCATGCAAAAGCAAGTAAAAAAGTAGAAGGGGCTAAAACCTCAATAAAACTTATACGAAATTCATCAAAAGTTTCTAATATATGTGCAGACGTAATAGGAGATATTTGTGGGGTAATAAGTGGTTCTATAGCAGCACTTATTACAATAAAAATAACAGAAAAATATAATTTAAACTTTGACTTACAATTTATCATTAGTGCAATAGTTGCATCACTTACAGTTGGCGGAAAAGCAATAGGAAAAGGTATAGCAAAACGAAACTCTACAAAAATTGTACATATGGTAGGGGTAATAGTAGGAAAGTTTAGTTTCAAAAAAAGAGCATAGGCTCTTTTTTCGTATTAAAAAACAAAACAAAAATTTGTAAAAATATTAAATGTTCGCTTGTTTTTTTTACGTAAATATTATATAGTATAAAGAATAGAAAATGAGAATAAGCAGATGTAAGGAGAGAATATGTACGCATATATAAAAGGAAGTTTAGAAGTAAAAACAAGTGGTTATATTGTAATAGATGTAAATGGAATAGGTTATAAAATATTTATGTCAGAAATAGCAATAGCAGAATTAGGAGAAATAGGTCAAATAGTAAAAGTACATACATATTTAAAAGTAAAAGAAGATGAAATGAGTTTATACGGATTTAACACAAATGAAGAACTTCGAATGTTTGAACTATTATTATCTGTAAGTGGAATAGGTGCAAAATCAGCAATAAATATATTATCTAATATTACTCCATCAAGCTTTGCATTAGCTGTAATTACAAATGATGTTGCAAAAATAAAGGCACTTCCAGGAATTGGGCCAAAAGGTGCACAAAGAATTATATTAGAGCTAAAAGATAAACTAAATAAACAGCAAGATATAGAAGAAGTAGAAAAACAAGTACAAAAAGTAGTAGATACACAGAAATATAATGAAGCAATTTCAGCACTTCAAGTTCTAGGATATAGTAAAAAAGAGATAGAATGTGCACTTCAAGGAATAGACGAAGATTTAACAGTAGAAGAAATAATAAAATTAGGATTAAAAAATTTAGCAAGATAAATTTAAAATTTTAGAACAGAAATTGAAAATTAAAAAAAGATTAGTTTCATAAATTTTTAAATTTGTTTTTTAAATTTAGAATTGAAAGGAAGAAAAAATGACAGACTTTAGCAAGCCATTAGCATATAGAATGAGGCCAAAGAGCCTAGAAGAGTATGTAGGGCAAGAACATATTTTAGGAAAAGACAAAATTTTATATCGTACAATAAAAGCAGATAGATTATCTAGTATTATTCTGTGGGGACCTCCAGGGTGTGGAAAAACTTCGCTAGCAAGGGTAATAAGCGAAACTACAAAATATAAATTTACAAGAATAAATGCTGTAACAGCAGGAGTAGGAGATATAAAAAATGCAATAGTGGAAGCTAGTAATGTGCTTTTAAATCCTACAGGAAAATGTATATTATTTATAGACGAAATTCATCGTTTTAATAAATTACAACAAGATGCACTTCTACCATATGTAGAAAATGGAACAGTAATTTTAATTGGAGCAACTACAGAAAATCCTTATTTTGAGGTAAATAAAGCTTTAATATCTCGTTCTATGGTTGTAAAATTAGAACCTTTAACTATAAAAAATATATATACAGTATTAAAAAGAGCATTAGTAGCGCCAGAGGGACTTGGAAGCTATAAAATAAAAATAGAAGACGAGACCTTAAAAAAAATAGCAGAGGTTTCAAATGGAGATGTACGTACAGCATTAAATGGACTAGAAATAGCAGTATTAACTACTAAAATGAACGAACAGGGTGTTATAGAAATTACGCCACAAATAGCAGCAGATAGTGTGCAAAATAGAAAAGCAATTTTCGATAAAAATGGAGATAGCCATTATGATAATATTAGCGCATTTATAAAATCAATGAGGGGCTCTGACCCAGATGCTACAGTATTTTACTTGGCAAGGGCAATAAATGGAGGAGAAGACCCTATGTTTTTAGCAAGAAGAATTGTTATATGTGCCTCAGAAGATGTAGGACTTGCAAATCCAAATGCACTAGTGGTTGCAAATTCAGCAATGCAAGCTGTTCATATGGTAGGAATGCCAGAAGCAAGAATAATTTTATCAGAAGCAGCATTATATGTAGCATTATCACCAAAATCAAATTGCTCTTATAATGCAGTAAATACAGCTTTAGAAGATGTAAAAAATAAAGATACGGGCGAAGTTCCAATGCATATAAGAAATGCACCAGCAGAAGGAATGGAACAATTTGGCTATCATGAAGGATATAAATATCCACATGATTATCCAAATCATTACGTAGAACAACAATACTTGCCAGACAAAATGATAGGAACCAAATATTACATACAAGATGACACAGTTACATTTAACAAATGACGCAAAAGGGACGTTTCCTTTTGCGTCATTTTATAATAATTTATATAATAATTTGTCAAATCCCTTTATTTTTGCCAATTTCTGTAGTATAATAGAAATAGTTTTGAAGTAAAAAATAAAAATCAAGGAGGAAAAATTATGGGAGGACTTATAACTTTAATCGTTATTCTTGCTATTATTTTTATAATTGCAATAAAGTCAATAAAAATTGTTAAACAATCAGAAGTATATATTATAGAAAGACTTGGTAAATTTCATAAAATAGCCGATGCAGGTTTAACCATTATAGTTCCATTTATTGATCATGTACGTAGTGTAGTAAGCTTAAAACAACAAACTATGGACATACCACCACAAGGTGTTATTACAAAAGATAATGTTACAATTACAATAGATACTGTTGTATTTTATAAAATTACAGACCCAGCAAAAGCAGTATATGAAATTCAAAGCTTAAAGAAAGGTATTGAATATTTAGCCATTACAACTATTCGTGATATTGTTGGTAAAATGGATTTAGACGAAACCTTTAGTTCAAGAGATGCAATTAATGACCAATTAAGAGTCATTTTGGACGAAGCAACAGACCAATGGGGCTGTAAAATAGATAGAGTAGAAATTAAAGATATTACACCACCAGCAGATATTAGAGATGCAATGGAAAAGCAAATGAATGCAGAAAGAAATAAAAGAGCTCTAATTTTACAAGCAGAAGGTGAAAGACAATCTGCAATTACTCTTGCACAAGGTAAAAAAGAAGCCGCTATATTAGAAGCAGAAGCAGATAAAGAAGCAAAAATTAGAAGAGCAGATGGTGAAGCTGAAGCTATTAAAAAAGTGGCAGAAGCAAAAGCCGAAGAAATACATATGGTATATAATGCAATGATGAAAGCAAATCCAGATGAAAAATTAGTACAATTAAAATCTTTAGAAGCATTAAAAGAAGTAGCAAATGGAGAAGCAAATAAAGTATTTATTCCATTTGAAGCAACATCTGCATTAAGTAGTATAGGTGCAGTAAAAGAAATAATAAAAGACGATAAAAAAACAGCTAAAAAAGATAAAGAATAGAATAAATAATAAAATGAAGAAAAGAGCATCAAACTAGGTTATAGTTTAAAGCTCTTTTTAAATGTTGTGACCATTAATAATAGTCAAACTTTTGTAACGCAAATGCTTTCTTAAAAATTAGTAATTCTCAAGAAAAATTTCAATTCTCATCTGATAATTTGTAAGAGGAATAATAAATGGGATTCCTCTTACATAGTAATCAATGATTAGCATGAGGTCAGAAATATATGTTCCATTAATATATTTCTTCTTGACTAAAATGTCAATTTTGTCCAAGGTAGATAGTTCTGTTATCCCATCCTCAGCTGTTAAAGGCAAATCTTTGCCTTTGTCTAAAAAGTACTGATAATACCGGTCTACATAGGGCTTAACTTCACTAACTACATACTCATAAGCTTCTTGATAAGATTCGTTAGTTGCGCTACACATACAAATCCCTCCTTTTTAGGCTTTTATACAATATATTCAAGATGTTATATATAATAACACAAAATTAAAAAATATACAAGTAGCAATTAGGGACAGTCCCCAATTGCTACTTTTTCCCAATTGGGGACTGTCCCTAATTGGGAAAATTTAAAAAATTACTTTAAAAATTAGATAAAATATGATAAAATAAGGCGAAAGAAAAAAGAAACGAGGAAGAAAAATGGAAAAAACAGTAGCATTTTTTACTTTACGGTTGTAAGGTAAATCAATATGAAACAAATGCAATGATAGAACAATTTATAAAAAAAGAATATAAAATAAAAGAATTCGATGAAAAAGCAGATATATACATAATAAATACATGCACAGTAACAAATATGGCAGATAGAAAATCAAGGCAGATGCTAAGACGTGCAAAAGAATTAAATCCGGACTCTATAATAGTAGCATGTGGCTGTTATGCACAAGTAGCAAAAGAAGAGCTAGAAAAAATACCAGAAATAGACGTAATATATGGAACCAACGAAAAGAACCAAATTGCAGACCTAGTTGACGCATTGGGGACGTTTCCTAATGCGTCAACTGTCCCTTTTGCGTCAGAAGCAGAAAAAAATAATACTCAAAAAGAAGCAAAAGTAACAGATGTAATGTATCAAAAAGAATTTTTAGATTTTGGTGTTACAGATTATACAGAAAAAACAAGAGCTGTTGTAAAAGTGCAAGACGGTTGTGACAGATTTTGTTCATATTGCATAATTCCATATGCAAGGGGACATGTTAGAAGTAGAAAAATTGAAAATACTGTAGAAGAAGTTAAAACTATTGCACAAAATGGAATTAAAGAAGTTGTAATTACAGGAATTCATTTGGCTTCATATGGAAAGGATTTTAAGCCAAAAGCAAGCCTAATAGATGTATTAGAACAAATAAATAAAATAGATGGAATTGAAAGAATTAGACTAGGTTCACTAGAACCAACTTTAATTACAGAAGAATTTTTAAAAAGATTAACAAAACTAGAAAAAATATGTGACCATTTTCATTTATCACTTCAAAGTGGATGTGATGAAACTCTAAAAAGAATGAACAGAAGATATACTACCGAAGAATTTGCAAAAAGTGTGGATCTTCTTAGAAAATATTATAAAAATGTTGCACTAACAACAGATATAATAGTAGGTTTTCCAGGAGAAACAGAGGAAGAGTTTAATGAAACATATGAATTTTTAAAAAAAATTAATTTTTACCAAATGCACATTTTCAAATATTCTCCAAGAAAAGGAACAAAGGCAGCTGTGATGCCAAATCAAATAGACGGAAACATAAAAGAACAAAGAAGTGCAAAATTGATAGAATTATCACATAGTAATGAAATTAAGTATAATGAAGAAGAAATAGGAAAAGAACTAGAAGTATTGTGGGAAGAAAAAGAGGGTGAATACATTAAAGGACATACAACAAATTATAAAGTAGTAAAAATCCCATATAAGCCAATAGAAAATACAATATCAAAAGCTAAAATAGAAAAAGTGGAAAATTTAGAACTAATAGGTGTTGAAAGTTAAGTAAAATTAGTATATAATTAAACACATTAAGAAGAGAATTTAGCAATAGCACTAATAATTCATTTATAAAGATAGGAGAGAAAAGAATGGAAAAAGTAAACTTAAAAGATAAATATTTAAAATTTTTTGAAAGTAAAGGACACAAAATAATACCAAGTGCACCATTAATACCAGAAAATGACCCAAGTGTATTATTTAATACAGCAGGAATGCAACCACTTGTACCATATTTAATGGGGCAACCTCATCCATTAGGAACAAGACTTACAGATGTTCAAAAATGTGTAAGATTAACAGATTTAGAGGGAATAGGAGATAAAACTCACCATACATTTTTCGAAATGCTTGGAAACTGGAGTTTAGGAGATTACTTCAAAAAAGAAGCTATTTCATGGAGTTTTGAATTTTTAACTAAAGTATTAAACATTCCAGTAGAAAAATTAGCAGTAACAGTATTTGAAGGAAACGATTTAATTCCTAGAGATGAAGAGTCTGCATCAGTTTGGAAAGAAATGGGTATTCCAGAAGAAAGAATTAGTTATTTAGATAAAGATAATAACTTTTGGATTGCTGGAGAAGCAGGACCATGTGGACCAGATACAGAAATATTTTATTGGAGATCAGATGATCCAGTTCCAGTAAAACATGACCCAGATGACGAAAGATGGGTAGAAATTTGGAACAATGTATTTATGCAATATGAAAAACATGCAGATGGTACAATTTCTGAACTTCCAAAGAAAAATGTAGATACAGGAATGGGTGTTGAAAGAACAGTTGCAATATTAGAAGGTGTAGATGATAATTACTTAACATCAATTTGGAAAGATGTAATAGATAGAATTGAAGAAATGTCAAATACAACTTATAAAGAAAATCCAGAAAGTATAAGAATAATTGCAGACCACATTAGAACAGCAGTATTTATTAGTGCAGATTATTCTGGAATAAAGCCTTCAAACACAGATCAAGGTTATATTTTAAGAAGATTAATTCGTAGAATGATTAGACATGCTAAAAAAATAGAAATTGACTTAAATAGTGGATTTGAAAGAGAATTAGCAAGTATGATTATTGATAAATATAAAGATTATTATAAAGAGTTAACAGATAACAAAGAAGTAGTTTTAGATGTATTAACAAATGAACTAAACAAATTTAACAAAACATTGGAAAAAGGATTAAGAGAATTTGAAAAAATAGTTTCTCACTTAAATGGAAACATGTTAGATAAAGATTTAGCATTTAAATTATATGATACTTATGGATTCCCACTAGAATTAACAGTAGAGCTTGCAAATGAAAAAGGAATAAAAGTTGATGAAGAAGGATTTAATCAAAAATTCAAAGAACATCAAGAAAAATCAAGAGCTGGTTCAGAACAAAAATTTAAAGGCGGTTTAGCAGGAGATAGCGAAATAGAAACTAGATACCATACAGCAACACATCTTTTAAATGCAGCATTAAAGCAAATAATAGGAAAAGATACACATCAAAAAGGTTCAAACATTACAGACGAAAGAATGAGGTTTGACTTTAACTGCGACCATAAATTAACAGACGAAGAAAAACAAAAAGCAGAAGATTTAGTAAATGAGTGGATAAAAGAGGCTTTGCCTGTTACAGTAGAAGAAATGAGCAAAGAAGAGGCAGTAAAATCTGGTGCAGAATGTATGTTTATAGAAAAATATCCAGATGTAGTTACAGTATACACAATAGGAAATGTATCTAAAGAATTATGCGGTGGACCTCACGTAAAAAATACATCAGAATTAGGACATTTCAAAATTAAAAAAGAAGAAGCAAGTTCAGCAGGAGTAAGAAGAATAAAAGCAATTTTAGAGTAAACTAATATGGACGGGACGATTTAGTTTAGCAAATAATTAAACTGAAAAAAGCTTAAATAGTAATTATAAAGTTAAACTAAAAATGACTGCCCATATTGTTTTAGAAGGAGAGAAAGTTATGGAAGATTGTATTTTTTGTAAAATAATAAAAGGAGAAATCCCTTCAAAAAAAGTATATGAAGACGAAGATGTACTAGCATTTCATGATATAAATCCAGCAGCTCCAATTCATATATTAGTAATTCCTAAAAAACACATATCAATGCTTACAGATTTAACAAAAGAAGATGAAGCATTAATAGGGAAAATTTATACTACAATAAATAAAATAGCAAAACAGGAAGGCTTTGAAAAACAAGGATTTAGAGTAATTGCAAATTGTGGTAAAGATTCAGGGCAAGAAGTAATGCACATACATTTTCATATTTTAGGTGGAAAAGTATTAGGCGAAAAAATAGTTGGATAATTATATGTAACAATATAATAAAATTATATTGAGCAAAATTAGCAAAAAATTAATAAAAATGTAGAAAAAATATCCTCATTATGGTATAATTAAATTAATTATATGCCAAGGAGGATATTTTTTTATGTTTGAAAGTAAATATTCAAAATTATTAACAGGATTATTAATAGCAGGAATAATTATAGTTGTTTTAACTTTAGTAGGAATAGGAATTTATATTTTTAATAGTGCAAAATTAAAAAAAGATGCAGAAGAAGCAGCCAACAGATACAACGAAAGTGTAAATAGAGTTGAAGAAGATACTACTTCAAACACGGTTGTTTCTAACGAAGTAGCACCAATTATAGGAATAGAAAATATAGTTAATGGTGATACAAATGCCTCAGAAGGAAAAAAAGAAACCTATAAAGGATTTACAGTTTTAGGAACAATAGAAATTCCAGCAATAAATTTAAAAAGTGTAGTACTAGAAAGTTCTAGTAAAGAAGCAATAGAAGTTGCAGTTGGAGTTTATGAAGAAGATATAACAGAACTAAATTTAGTTGGAAATACAACAATAGTTGGTCATAACTATCGTAATGGAACCTTCTTTTCTAACAATAAAAAATTGGTAGAAGGAGATAAAATCTATATAACAGATTCAACTGGTAAAAAAATAACATATACGATTTACAAAACATATATAACAACACCAGAAGATTCATCACATTTATATAGAGATACAGCAGGAAAAAGAGAAATAACTTTAACAACTTGTACAGATGATACACAAAGCAGATTAATTATACTAGCAAAAGAAGCATAAGCAAAAGAGTTTGAAGGGAGAAAAAATGCAAAAAGGAAAAGTATTTTTTAATATAATAATTGCAATTTCTGTAGTAGCTTTAATTTGTGTACTTTCATATGTAGCTTATTATTATATTAGCAATTACCTAGACTTAAAAAGTGCAGAAGAAGCGGTAGACGAATTCGAAAATGAAGTAATAGTAGTTAATATAGAAGACGATGAAAATACAGATCAAATAGCTCAGGAAGAAAATGAAATTGTACAAAATAATTCTTCATCAAACAAAACTACCAGCAGCTCAAAAACAAATGTTACACATAGAGGGTATTCAGTAATAGGAACAATACAAATTCCTAAAACAAAAGTAAAAATACCTATAGTAGATAAAACAAGTCCAGATGCAATGAGAGCAGCAGCTGCTGTTATATATGGGGCAGGTTTAAATGAAGTAGGAAATACAGTAATAGCAGCACATAATTACAGAAATGGTACATATTTTTCTAACAACAAAAAATTAGCAATTGGAGATAAAATATATATTACAGATGCCTCAGGAAACAAGGTAGAATATAGTATATATAAAACGTATACAGTAGATGCAACAGAGTTTTCATATGCAACAAGAAACACTAATGGAAAAAGGGAAATCTCGCTTTCTACATGCACTACAGACCCTGAAAAAAGGTTAGTTATATGGGCTAAAGAAATTTAAAAAATAAGCAAAAAAAATGGTAAAAGTTTTGACTTTTACCATTTTTTGATGTATAATATAAATGTAGTTAAAAAAGAGAAATTAACCTTTCTTGACTGACTAAATATTAGGAAAAATAAATAGAAAGGATGTGTCTTATATGTTCAATATAGGCGATAAAATAGTATATCCAATGCATGGAGCAGGGACTATTGATGCGATAGAAGAAAAAGATATTTTAGGAGAAAAACAAGCCTATTACATTATAAAAATGCCAGGTGAAGTAAAAGTAATGGTGCCAACTGTTAAAGCAGAAGAAATAGGTGTTAGAAATATAATAAGCAAAGAAAATGCTAATAAAGTTTTTGAAATATTAGAAGAAAACGAAACTGAAATGTCAAATAATTGGAACAAAAGATATCGTGACAATATGGAAAAAATGAAAAGTGGAAATATCTATGAAGTGGCAGATGTAGTTAGAAACTTAAGCTTTAAACAAAAAGAAAAGGGGTTATCTACAGGTGAGAAGAAAATGCTTAACAATGCAAAACAAATACTAGTTAGTGAACTTGTATTAGCAGAGCATGCTTCACAAGAAGAAGTAGAAACTTTAATAGACAATAAAATTACAATGTCATTTGAAGAATACAAATTGCCAGAAGAAAATGTAGCAGAACATATAGGAAAAGATATAGTTAAAAAATTTATTCCTTTTGATGGAACAGGCACAAGCTTATAAAAAAGTAAGACGACTTAATATTAGTCGTCTTTATTGTGCAAAAATATAAAAAACGAAAAATGTCATTTAACATAACATAAAAGAAGGATTTATGTTATTTATGTCGAATAATATAATTATGATAAAGAAAGGTAAACCAAAATGGTAAGATATAGTGATGAGTTAATAGAAGAAATTAAAAATAGAAATGATATTATAGACGTAATTTCACAATATGTAGTGTTAAGAAGAAGCGGAAGAAACTTTTTTGGATTATGTCCATTTCATAAAGAAAAATCTGGCTCATTTTGTGTATCACCAGATAAGCAAATATTTCATTGCTTTGGATGTGGTGTAGGTGGAAATGTATTACACTTTGTAAGCAAAATAGAAAATATAGGTTTTAAAGAAACTATAGAAATGCTTGCAGAAAGGTCAGGAGTGGAGCTTCCAAAACTAGATAATGCAGAAGATAATAGAATTTTACAATTAAAATCTAAAGTATACCAAATAAATGAATTAACTGCTCAATTTTATCATGAAAATTTATATAAGCCAACAGCCAAAAGGGCTCAAGAATATGTAAAAAAGAGAAAATTAGATAATAATACCTTAAAAAACTTTTTAATAGGCTATTCTGGAAATTTTAATGAATTATATCTAATGCTAAAATCTAAAGGATTTACAGAAGAAGAAATATTAGCATCAAGTTTAGTAAATAAAACTCAAGATGGAAAATTTATAGATAGATTTAGGGGAAGACTTATGTTTCCAATTCAAGATACTAGAAATAGAGTAATAGCTTTTGGAGGCAGAGTATTAGATGATAGCAAACCAAAATACATAAATTCACCAGAAAATATTGTTTATAGCAAAGGAAGGCATTTATTTGGGCTAAATGTGGCTAAAAGGTCAGAATTAAACAAAATCCTTATAGTTGAAGGATATATGGATGCAATATCACTTCATCAAAGAGGAATATCATATGCAGTAGCTTCTTTGGGAACTGCTATGACAGAGGCACAAGGAAGGTTGCTTAGAAGGACAAGCCAACAAGTAATAATTGGGTATGATGCAGATGGGGCAGGTCAGGCTGCAACAATGCGTGGACTTGAAATTTTGCAAGGACTTGGATGTGATGTTAGAATTTTGCAAATAGAAGGTGCGAAAGACCCAGATGAATTTGTAGTAAAATATGGTCCAGAAAGGTTTGAAAAGCAGGTAGATAAGTCAATTTCATTGGTAGAATATAAAGTTAAAACATTAAAAAGTACCTTAAACTTAGAGCATCCAAATGATAAAATAAAATTCTTAAAAGAAATAGCAAAAGTGCTTTCCAAAATAAATAATGAAATAGAAAGAGAAGTATATGTCGAAAAAATAGCACAAGAATATAAAATTTCTAAAGAAGCAATTTATGCAGAAATTGGTAAATTAGAGAATAACTATGGGGCAAGCAGAAAAAATCTTGAAAGTGCAAAGCCAAGGCTTGAGGTGAAACCACAAATACAAGAAAATAATTCAAATGACAAAAAAGAAAAATTAATAATATATCTTTTAATAAATTATCCAAATGAAAGTTATGAAAAATTGAGGGCAAAAATAGGAATAGATGATATAAAAAGCGAAACCAATAAAGCAATAATAAAAAAATTGTATGAAGAATTTGAAAAAGGAAATATTAATACAAATAGTGTGTTAGATTGGTTCGAGGATGAGAATATTATAAACGAAATAACGTGGATATTGGCATATGATTTTGAAATAACAGAAGTAAATAAATGTATAGAAGATATTTTGAAAACATATGGAAAAGAAAAGGTAATTATAGAAAGAAATGAAATAATAAGGCAGCTAGAAGAAACAGGTTTGGCGCCAGAACAAAAATATGAGTTAGAAAAAAGGCTAAATGAAATAATAATACAATTAGCTAAAATGAAGTAGGGGGGATTATCATTGACAAAAGCTGAAGAATCAAATAAAAAAGAAATAAAAGTAAAAGACGATAAAGTTGTAAAAAAAGAATTAGAAGTCAAAGAAAGCAAAACAAATAAAAAAGAAGTGACAGAAAAAGAAAACAACAAAGCTAAGAAAACTACAGCAGTAAAAAAAAGTAAAGAAGTTAATGAAGATGCAGAAGTAAAAAAAGATAAAAAAGTTGAAGAAGAAAAAGTAAAAAAATCTGAGAATGAAGTTACAGACGAGAAAGATACAAATAAAGAGAAAGACAAAGTAAAAGAAATTATAGAAAAAGCAAAAAGTAAAGGAAAAATAACATATAGCGAACTTGCCAGTCAATTAGATGAAGAAAATCCAGAACAAATAGACAAAGTTTTTGATGCGTTTGAAGATTTAGGAGTAGATATTTTGCAAGAAGACTTAGAAGAACCAAACATAGAAGACTTAGAAGAAGTAGAAGATATAAAATTAGAAGACTTAGACTTAAGCATAGGAATGGATGGAATAAATGTAGATGACCCTGTTCGTATGTATTTAAGAGAAATTGGTAGAATTCCATTATTAACTTATGACCAAGAGATAGAACTTGCAGAGAAAGTATTGCAAGGTGACGAAGAAGCAAAACAAAAACTTGCAGAATCAAACTTAAGATTAGTTGTTAGCATTGCAAAAAAATATGTAGGAAGAGGGATGCTATTATTAGACTTAATTCAAGAAGGAAATATGGGACTAATAAAAGCAGTTGAAAAATTTGACTATACAAAAGGCTTCAAATTTAGTACTTATGCTACATGGTGGATTCGTCAAGCAATCACAAGAGCAATTGCAGACCAAGCAAGAACAATACGTATTCCAGTTCATATGGTAGAAACCATAAACAAATTAATACGTACATCAAGACATCTATTACAACAATTAGGAAGAGAGCCTACCCCAGAAGAAATTGCAAAAGAAATGGAAATTCCAGTTGAAAAAGTAATGGAAATACAAAAGATAGCACAAGACCCAGTATCATTAGAAACACCTATTGGCGAAGAAGATGATAGCCATTTAGGAGATTTCATACAAGATGATGATAGTCCAGCACCACAAGATTCAGCAGCATATACTTTACTTAGAGAACAATTAGAAGAAGTAATGCAAACATTAACTCCAAGAGAAGCAAAAGTACTTAAACTAAGATTTGGATTAGAAGATGGAAAAGCACGCACATTAGAAGAAGTAGGAAAAGAATTCATGGTAACAAGAGAAAGAATTCGTCAAATAGAAGCAAAAGCATTAAGAAAATTAAGACATCCATCACGTTCTAAGAAATTAAGAGATTATATGAATTAAAGAAGGTTTTTAAAATCTTCTTTTTTTAACCTGTTTTTGGGGACGGAGCAAAAAAACAGTCAAGAGAAAATTAAAAATAAAAAAGGTTGTATTTTAAAATACAACCTTTTTGGTAGCGAAGATGTGATTCGAACACATGACCTGCCGGGTATGAACCGGATGCTCTAGCCAACTGAGCTACTTCGCCATAACTGCTTAAGACAAATACTATTATAATAGCAAATTTAGCATTTGTCAATAAAAAAGAACAATTTTTTTTAAATTGTTCTCAAAATTTATAATTCACGTTCATTTGGCTTAATTAAAGATATATGTTTATCTATAGTGCTTGTAGAATTGTTATGCAAAATAGGATTTATAGTACCAATAGAGCTATTGCGTTTTGCTGTAGTTGGACTTTTAAATTGCTCTTTATTTTTTTGCTTACCATTTGGCTTACTAGGAACACCAATACTTTCACGTAATTCTGTAGCAAGTTTATTTAACTTTTTATCACTTTCTTTTAATATTTTAACTGTTTCAAAATCACTTGATTCATACTCATCAAGAGAAGTTGCTTCAGTTTTGTCATCAAAAATAGAAAGGCAGTTTTTCAAATCTTCCTTTATTTTAAAGAATATATTGTTTGAATTATCTTTTACAATAGTTTTCATCCTTATTCTTACTTAGATTAATTCTAAGTAATACACCTCCTTTAGGTTCTTTTTAACATAATACTATATTAACACAAATGAAAAGGAAAATCAATATTTTTTTATAAAAAAAGAAAAGTTAATTTATTCTTCTTTCAGTCCTAGTGTCCTTTTCATTCATTTTTTCCAATTCTTTACATTTGATTTTATATTCTACAGCTTGGGTTAAATATCTGTAATACATGTAGCCTTGTTCATATTGTGAAATAGGGTTAAACATATTATCTGTAAAATTTGTATCTACCCCTTCATAAGGAGAAAAAGGTGAACAGCCATAAAATCCACCTAAATTATTAAAATCTGTATTATTCTTTTCCATTAACATTACCCCTTTTTTATTTAAATATATGAAGTAATACAATAAAAAAGAACGTGGAATTACAAATTAAAATTAAATATAGGCAAGTATGTAATAAGTAAAAAAGTATAAAGTGCCGCAAATGTACCGTGGAGAAATTTGCCTATAATATAAGGTTTAATTGAAATGTTAGACTTTGAGATAATACTGTATACTTGAAGCAAGATAGAAATTCCAGCAAAACCTAACAAAAAGCTACTTAATATGATATTTATTGATATATTTTTACATGGAATAGCGGAAATGCCCATAACGCCATTTGTCAATTCCAAAATTCCAGAAATAAAAGAAATGCAAAAATTAAAATCTTGTATTCCAAACAATTTAAAAATTGGAAAAATAATACTTGCCAATAGTTCTATAATATTACTGTTTTTTAGAATTGAAAGTATAACACTAAATAATATTACAAATCCACCTATTACCACAATAGTGGAAATAGAAGAAGAAATGCTTTTTCCAAGTATCTCACCTAAATTTGAAAAATTTACCTGAGTTTTAGAACTCTTAGTATTAATTTTTAAATTAGAATAATTAATTTTTTCATTTTTTCTCCAAAATCTAAATAAAAATCCTACAGTAATACAAGAAAGTATGTGGGTTAATAAAAGTAAAAATCCAATTAAAGTATTACCAAATAAGCTAACGCCAACAGTGCCAAGAATGAAAAGAGGTCCGGAATTATTTGTAAAAGCAAGCAAACGCTCAGCTTCAACATCAGTTAAAAGGCCTTGCTCTTTCAAATTACATACAATTTTTGCACCAGTAGGGTATCCACTAATTATGCCCATCAAAAAAGCATAGCTACCAACGCCAGGAACATTGAAAATAGGTTTCATAATAGGATTTAACAATTTACCAAGCACATTTACAACATTTGTGTAACTTAAAAGTTCTGTGGCAATAAAAAATGGAAGAAGAGAAGGAACAACATTATTGGCCCACAAAACAAGTCCATTTTTTGCAGCAGCTAAATTGGTCTTTGAAAATATAACTAAACAAATAGTGAACAATAAAAAAATTGCAGGCAAAAGATTTTTCTTTAAAGAGAAAATCATAAAATTTATTCTATTAGTTTTATATTTAATATTTTGCATACACATTACCTCATTTAAATATATGTAATAAAAAAACAAATATACCAATTAGGGACAGTCCCCAATTGTGACATTTTCTCAATTTGGGACAGTGCTTAGTTAATAGACAGAGCCTAATAAATAATTTTATAAAAATACTTTAAAAATAGCAAAGATTGGTATATAATAAATAAAACAAAATTTAGGAGATACATAAAAATGAATACTATTATAGCAAAATTACAAGAACTCCCAAAATTCAAACAATATATACAAGAAATAGAAGAAAAGAATAGCCCGATAACAGTATCGGGCTTATCAGACGTTGGAAAGATTCAATTTGAATATAGCACAAAGCAGAGTTTAAATAGGCCAATTTGCATTGTTACATATAATGAAATTGAGGCGAGAAAAATAATAAAAGATTTACGTTATTTTACAAATGAATTTGAAGAGGTCTTATATTTTCCAAAAAGAGAAATTGCGAGCTATGACTATATTGCAGAAAGTAAAGACTTGCCATATGAAAGAATTGATGTGCTAAATAAAATTCAAAAGGGAAAAGCTGAAATAGTTGTAACCACTGTAGAAGCTTTAATGCAAAAAATGATTCCGAAGTCAAGTTTGTATAAAAATTGTTTAGAATTTAAGGTAGGAAAAAGATACTCATTAGAAGATGTTAAGCAAAATTTAATTTTACTAGGATATGAAAGAAATGACCTAATCGAAGGAAAGGGTCAATTTAGTGTGCGTGGGGATATAATAGATGTGGCACTTACAGAAACAAAAGGTGTACGTGTTGAACTTTGGGGAGATGAAGTAGATTCTATTAGAAACTTTAGTATTTCATCACAACGTTCAAGTGAAATGATAGACAAAATAGAAATAATGCCAGCACATGAATTTATACTAGAAGATGAACTAAAGAATATAATTTCGAAAATTCAAAAAGATAGTAAATATTGCAATGAAATAAAAGCAAAAGGTGAATATAAAAATAAAATAGAAGAGAATATAAATAAAGACATAGAATTAATAGAATCTGGAGATTATATTAGTAAAATAGATAAATATTTTAATAGCTTTTATGATAAAACAGAAATATTTTTAGAGTATTTAGAAAATGACTTTGTTATTTTATATGATGAATTATCTAAAATAAAACAAAGAGAAGATAACATTTTAATAGAAAATAAAAATTTAATAAAAGCATTAGTAGAAAAAGAAAAATATGTACCTCAGTCAATATTAAATATTGAACCAATAGACTATGTAAACGAAGATAAGCAAGTAGTATATTTAGAAAAACAAGATTTAGGTGGTAAAAATATATCAAATACAAAATACAATTTTAATTATAGAGATGTAAAATACTATAAAAGTGAAATAGAGATATTAATTGGCGATTTAATAAAGGCATTAAATGATAAAAAAGAAATTGTAGTTCTAGCAGGGAATAAAGAGGAAACAGATAAATTTATCAAATTATTGCAAGAAAAGGAGATTCCATATAGTAGAAATTTACTAGAGCAGATGACGCAAAAAGAAACGTCCCCAATGCGTCAGGTGGTAATGGTGGCAGAGGGAAGTTTGTCTTCTGGATTTGAGTGTTATGACTTGAATTTGATTGTTATTGCAGGAGATGAATTGTTTGCTCCTTCTGTTAAGAAGAAAAGGAAGCTTTCTAGTAGTTTTAAACAAGGTGAAAAGGTTGTTTTTGCTGATTTAAAAATTGGCGATTATGTTGTTCATAAAAGTCATGGTATTGGTCAGTTTGTGGGAGTAAATACTTTAAAAGCAGATGGAATTATAAAAGATTATATAAAAATACGTTATCGTAATGACGATATGCTTTATATTCCAACTAATGATTTAGATAGTATTAGAAAATACATTGGTGGTGGAGAAGCAGTACCTAAAATTAATAAACTTGGAAGCAAAGAGTGGGAAAATACAAAGCAAAAGGTTAAAAGAAACTTACAAGAAGTTGCAAAAGAACTTATGGAATTATATGCTAAAAGACAGAAAATTAAAGGATTTGCTTTTTCGCAAGATAATGAATGGCAAAAACAATTTGAAGATAGTTTTCCATATGCAGAAACAGAAGACCAACTTCGTTGCATAGAAGAAACCAAAAAAGACATGGAACAGCCAAGACCTATGGATAGACTTCTTTGTGGAGATGTTGGATATGGAAAAACTGAAGTTGCAATACGTGCAGCTTTTAAGGCTGTTATGGATCAAAAGCAAGTAGCATATTTGGTTCCAACTACAGTTTTGGCAAATCAACAATATGAAAGTTTTAAACAAAGAATGGAAGACTTTGCAATAAGAGTAGAATTATTAAATCGTTTTAGAACTAAGAAAGAACAAGACGAAGTAATAAAGAAGCTCAAATTAGGTGAAGTTGATGTTGTGGTAGGAACTCATAGACTTTTGAGTAAAGATGTAGAATTTAAAGATTTAGGCTTGCTAATAATAGATGAGGAGCATCGTTTTGGAGTTAAAGACAAAGAAAAAATAAAACAATACAAGGCAAGTATAGATGTGCTAACTATGACAGCGACACCAATTCCTAGAACACTTCATATGTCTATTGTTGGGGTTAGAGATATGTCTGTTATATATGAACCACCACAAAACAGAAGACCTGTTCAAACTTATGTATTAGAATATGATGAGGAAATTATAAAAGAAGCAATTACAAAGGAACTAGAAAGAAAAGGTCAAGTATTTTATTTGTACAACAAAGTTGAAGGAATAGAGAGTAAAGCAATTCAAATTGAAAACTTAGTGCCTGAAGCAAGGGTTGCATATGCACATGGAAAAATGACAGGTAATGAACTAGAAGAAATAATGATGAGCTTTATAAAAGGCGAGGTTGATGTGCTTGTATGTACTACAATTTTAGAGTCTGGGATAGATATTCCAAATGCTAATACTATAATTGTAGAAAATGCAGATAGACTAGGTTTGGCACAGCTTTATCAAATAAGAGGTAGAGTTGGAAGAGCAGATAAACAAGCATATGCATATATTATGTACAAAAGAGACAAACTATTAACAGAAGTAGCAGAAAAAAGATTAAAAGCTATAAAAGAATTTACTGAGTTTGGTTCAGGATTTAAAATAGCTATGCGTGACTTAGAAATAAGAGGGGCAGGAAGTATGCTACGGAGAAATTCAACATGGACATATGGAACAAGTAGGATATGATACATATTGCAAACTATTAGATGAAGTTTTGAAACAAATGCAAGGAATTGAA
Source organism: uncultured Clostridium sp. (assembly GCA_900553865.1). Lineage (GTDB taxonomy): Bacteria > Bacillota > Clostridia > TANB77 > CAG-508 > UMGS1663. Next base: position 1,443 of record USFC01000020.1, on the reverse strand, counting down.
GAAGTAGAAGAACAAGACATTCAAATAGATTTAGCAGTATCATGTTATATACCAGAAGAATATATAGAAAATAGTAGCCAAAAAATTGAGGTATATCAAGATATAGCACTATGTAAAACAGAAGAAGATATACAAAATGTTACAGATGAAATAATAGATAGATATGGACAAATGCCAAGTGAAGTCGAAAATCTATTAGAAATAGCAAGAATTAAAAACTTAGGAAGAAATGCAAACATATTAAAGATTACACAAAAAAGAGATGGAGTTGTATTTTTATATGATAATAATAAGTTTAATATTGATATAGTAACTATGTTAGTGAAGAAATACAATAGAAGAGTTAAGTTTTCACCAGGAATGGAACCGTATATTACATTAATGTTAGAAGGCAAAAATGATAAAGAAAAGCTAAAAGAAATTGAAGAATTTTTAATGTCAAATTTTGTCGATGAAAAGTTATAAATACTTTATAAAAAAAGAATGGAGAAGAGAAAAGTGCAAGTTATTACAAGTAAAGATAATGAAATAATTAAAAACATAAAAAAATTAAAAGAAAAGAAATATAGAGACCAAGAAAATAAATTCATTGTAGAAGGCATAAAAATGATAAAAGAAGCAATTTTAGAAAATACCGATATAGATAAAATTGTAATTTGCGAAGAATGCATAAACAATGGAACAATAGATAAGGAATTATTATATGAAATTGCTAAAGAAGATTGTGTGTATGTTACAGAGAAAGTATTTAATACATTAACAGATGTAACTAACCCACAAGGAATATTAGCAACAATAAACAAACAAAATAGTGAAGAAAATATATCATATAATGAAGATGTAATAGTTGTTTTAGATGGCATTCAAGACCCAGGAAATTTAGGAACAATATTAAGAACTGTAGATAGTGTAGGACTTTCACAAATCATTCTTTCAGAAAAAACAGCTGATCCATATAACCCCAAAGTAGTTCGTTCTACAATGGGAGCGATTTATAGAGTAAATATAGTAAGAAGTAATAACATTATAGAAACTCTAAAAAACATGAAAAAACATAAATATGAAATAACAGCAACATCTTTAAATACAAACAAGAGTATTTATGATATAGATTATAGCAAAAAAGTAATAGTAATTGGAAATGAAGCAAATGGAGTTTCAAATGAAGTAATGAACTTAGCAGATATAAAAGTAAAAATACCAATGCTTGGAAAAACGGAAAGTTTAAATGCAGCAGTAGCAACAGGCGTAATTTTATATGAATATTTAAGAAGAAAAATTTAACTGTTTTTGGGGACGGAGCAAAAAAACAGGTGACACATTTGGGACGTTTCTTTTTGCGTCATAAAGTCCCTTTTGCGTCAGCCATTGAATTTAATTTTATTTTTAATAAGAGTATATATATTATTTTTATACCTTGGTGTCGCGGCCAGCCTATTATAA
>USFC01000019.1 GCA_900553865.1 uncultured Clostridium sp. | reverse complement strand
ATATTCATATGCATGAATTATCGCAGCCCTATCTTTTTCTGTTTGCTCATCTGTTTCTATAAATTCTTTAAGCTTTAAATACGCTTTTTTAAAGCTTTCGTAACTTTCCATTAAATTATTTGGCATATATTTCTACTCCTTCTTTTAAAATATCTTTCGTCAATAGTTCCTCTTTTAATAATGTATTAAAATTAATTAAATCAATTTTATAAATCAAGTACAAATCTTCTATTTCATAAAAAATTTTAGTATTTATCGAACTGGTAAGTTTATCACCAAATAAAGCAATATCAATATCTGAACCTTTCCTATAATTGCCTCTTGCCCTTGAGCCAAATATTACTGCTCTTTCTACTTCTGGATATTTTTTTAATATATTTACTATGTCTTTTATTACATTTTCTTCTAAACCAAATTTGTCCATTCTATTCCTCTCTTGGGTCTATCTTCTTAACAGCTTCATCAAATCTTCCATAAGTTCCTGAAGCTTTTTCAATTGCTTCATTTGCATCTATTCCTGATTTAATAAAGTCCATCATTTTTCCCATATTTACATATTTGTAACCTATTATTTGGTCGTCTTTGTCTAAACCAATTTCTACTATGTAACCTTCGGCAAGTTCTAGGTATCTTGGTCCTTTTGAAAGTGTTGAATAGATTGTACCTACTTGGCTTCTATGTCCTTTACCTAAATCTTCCATTCCTGCTCCTATTGGAAGTCCTCCTTCTGAGAAAGCAGATTGTGTTCTACCATATACTATTTGTAAAAATAGTTCTCTCATTGCAGTATTTATAGCATCACATACTAAGTCTGTGTTTAATGCTTCTAATATTGTTTTTCCTACTAATATTTCACCTGCCATTGCAGCTGAGTGTGTCATACCTGAACATCCTACTGTTTCTACTAATGCTTCTTGTATAACCCCTTCTTTTACGTTTAATGTTAATTTACAAGCTCCTTGTTGAGGTGCACACCAACCAATACCATGTGTTAAACCAGAAATATCTTTTATTTCTTTTGCTTTAACCCATTTTCCTTCTTCTGGAATTGGTGCTGGTCCATGGTCTACGCCTTTTGCGACTTTGCACATTTCTTCTACTTCTTTTGAATAAATCATTTTCATTTCTCCTTTCAAAGCTTTCATTATTATTCTATTTCTTTTGTTTTTACTTTATTATTATATTACTTATATTCCAAAGTTTCAAGATAAATTTTCATTTTATATAACATTATTAAAAGGACGCTATTTAGATAACGTTCTAAATAGCGTCAAAAGTTTAATATTTGGCTTTTTGTTACTGCCTCGCTTTGGCTTTTTTCTATATTATTTTCTATTTTTTTAGTTGCAAATTCTTGATTTTTTCTTTTTTCTTTTTCTTCTTTTTGCCTTTTATAAATTTCATATTTATCTAATTTTTTGTGTCTTGTTTCAAAATCCATGTTTTCATCTATTTCTTGCTTTTTCGCTTTTACTTCATTCTCACTTTTGTCTGGCACATTTTCTTCTTTATTGTATTCTATAATATTATGCACTTTAAAATTATACATGCCTTCTGAATATTTTTCTATTTTTACATTTGAAAAATATTCTTCTGCTAGATATTTTTCTATCATTTTTCTTTCTCTTTTAGAAAATCTCTCTATTGGAAATTTTAAATATCTATAATTCCAAATTATACGCCTTTCTTCACTAGTATATTCGCTTTTTCCTAAATCTTCATAATTATACACTACTTCGAATTTTAAATTTGCTATTGATATTGTAAGGTTTGACCACAATTCCATCTCAGCTTTTTTAAATTCATTTCTTAGCTCTTTTATTGTTTCGTATAATTTATTTGTTAGAACATTGTACGCTTCTTCATCTATGTTATATAAGTAAGGAATTTCATACACATTTATTGGATTTTTCTTTAATATTCCTTTTGGAAAATAGTAAAAAAACATTTCTCCTGTTTGTACATTATTTGCTTTTTCTACTACTGAAGCATATAAATAAATTTTTTCCCACTTTTCCGGTATCATATAAAATAACTGTGTTTGTATTTTTGCGTATAAACTCCTTATTCTTGGTGTATTTTCCATAACGCCTCCAACTTTTAAACTAGTAAACTTTCTCCTGTCATTTCTTCTGGCTTTTCTAAATGCATTATATCAAGCATTGTTGGTGCTATATCTGCAAGTTTTCCTTCTTTTAATTTAGCCTCTTCCATTCCAACTAATATTAGTGGAACAGGATTTGTTGTATGTGCAGTGTGTGGTTCCCCTGTTTTATAGTCTATCATTTGCTCTGCATTTCCATGGTCTGCTGTAATTAAAAGTACTCCTTCTTGTTTTTGAACTGCTTCTACTACTCTTCCTACACATTCATCTATTGTTTCTATTGCTTTTATTGCTGCTTCTAAATTTCCTGTGTGACCTACCATATCTGGGTTAGCATAATTTAAAATTATACAATCATATTTTTCTGAATTAATTGCTTCTACTACTTTGTCTGTTACTTCATATGCACTCATTTCTGGTTTTAAGTCATATGTTTCTACTTTTGGAGAAGGTACTAAAATTCTATCTTCTCCTTTATATTGCTTTTCTTCTCCTCCATTAAAGAAAAAGGTAACATGCGCATATTTTTCAGTTTCAGCAATTCTTAATTGAGTTAACCCTTTATTTGAAATATATTCACCAAAAGTGTTTTTTAATTCTTCTTTTTTGAAAGCTATATGAACATTAGGCATTGTTTCATCATAACTTGTCATACATACATAATATAAATCTAAATCTTTTTCTACTTCAAATTCATTAAATTCTTTATCTACTAATGCTCTAGTTATTTCTCTTGCTCTATCTGGTCTATAGTTGTAGAAAATCACACTATCATGTTTACCTATTGTAGCAACTGGGGTTTCGCCATTTACTATTACTGTTGGTTCTATGAATTCGTCAAATATTTCCTTTTGGTAAGAGCTTTCTACCGCACCAATTGCAGAGGTTGCTTTTTCTCCTTCTCCTTTTACTAATGCATTGTATGCTTTTTCAACTCTTTGCCACCTTTTATCTCTATCCATTGCATAAAATCTTCCTGTAATTGTTGCTATTTTACCTACGCCTTTTTCTTTCATTTTTTCTTCTAATTCAGATATAAAAGATTCTCCTGAAGATGGCGGTGTATCTCTTCCATCCATAAAGCAATGCACATAAACATCTTCAAAATCTCTTCTTTTGGCAAGTTCTAGTAATCCAAATAAGTGACGTATATGGCTGTGTACACCACCATTAGATAATAAGCCAATTATGTGTAATTTTGAATTATATTTTTTACAATTTTCAATAGCAGCTACAAATTCTTCGTTTGTAAAAAAATCACCATCTTCTATTGATTTTGTAATTCTTGTTAATTCTTGGTATACAATTCTTCCTGCACCTATATTTGTATGTCCTACTTCTGAATTTCCCATTTGTCCTTCTGGAAGTCCTACATCTAGGCCACTTGTATGAATATCTGTAGTTGGACAAGTTTTCATTAATTTATCTATGTTAGGTGTGTTCGCCAATTTAACTGCATTTGCTCTTTCTTCTCCATTTTCTCCGAATCCGTCTAATATCATTAACATTGTCAATTTATTCTTCATTTTTATTACCTCTTTCTTTCTATCTTTCATCTTATATTACATTTAATTTTCTATTTTTTCTTTTGTTAAAGAGATATATTTTTTATAATTTCATTAAATTCACTTACTTTTAAGCTTGCTCCTCCAACTAAAGCTCCGTCTATATCAGAGGTTTCAAATAGTTCTTTTGAATTATTTTTATTTACACTTCCTCCATATAGTATGCTTACATTATTTGCTGTTTCTTTATTATAAAGTGATTCTATTTCTTTTCTTATTAATTTTATCATATTATTAGCATCATTTTTTGTAGCTACTTTTCCTGTCCCTATAGCCCAAATTGGTTCATAAGCAACAACTATTTTTTCTATCTGTTCTTTTGTTATTCCTTCTAATGCTCCAATTATTTGCTGTTTTATTATTTCTTCTTCTAATCCTAATTCTCTTTGCTTCAAAGTTTCTCCTACGCAAAGTATTGGCTTTAACTCGTGTTTTAATGCTGCTTTTATTTTTTTATTTACTGTTTCATCTGTTTCTGCAAAATATTGTCTTCTTTCTGAATGACCAATTATAACATACTCTACGTTTATACATTTAAGCATATTAGGCGCTATTTCACCAGTGTATGCTCCTGCTTCTTCCCAGTGCATATTTTGTGCACCTATCTTTATATTTGTATTTTGTGCTGTAAGCAAGCTATAAAATAAATCTGTAAATGGTACACATAATATTATTTCACATTTTACGTTTTTTACATGTGGCTCTAACTCAGTTATAAAACTCATTGCTTCATTTGGAAGCATATTCATTTTCCAGTTTCCTGCAATTATTTTTCTTCGCATTCTAACTCTCCTCTTCTTCCTTGGTTTTTTTCATAATTATATAGGCTTTCATCTATTCTATAAAGTAACTCATCTGTTTCTTTACTATGTGGTATCCTAATATTTGATTCTCCTTTTCTTATTTTTTCCTTAAGTTCTTCATAATTCATAAAAAATAATTTTTCTACTTCTTCCTTCTGCTTTGTGTAGTAAGATAAAGGATGTTCTAAATAAGCTACATATTCATGCGTAAAATATCTACCTTTTCTTCCTAACTTTGCGAAGTCACATTCTACAATCATCTTTTTTTGTAACTCTTGTGCCAATTCTTCTCGCTTTAAACCTATTTCTTCAGAAGCTTCTCTTAATACAGCTTGAATTGGTGTTTCTGTACTTTTTACGTGACCTGAAGTACTAACATCTATCATTGAAGCATCATTTACTTTGCTATTGCTTCTTTTTTGCATTAATACTTGTTTTGTATGTGGATTAATTATCCATAATTGTACAGCTTCTAATAATAAATTTTGTTTTATTCCTTCTTTCCTAGAAATCGTGCCTATTTTCTCATAATTATCATTATAATAATTTACTATTTCTATTTCTTCTTCTGTGCCATTATTTTGTACTTTGTATTTATCTAATGACATATTTACTCCTTTAATTGTTATTTATCTAATAAACACTCAATTCCTGGCAATTTTTTTCCTTCTAAGAATTCTAGTGATGCTCCACCACCTGTTGAAATGTGAGTCATTTTATCAGAAAGTCCCATTTTTTCTATAGCTGCTGCTGAATCTCCTCCGCCTATAATTGTTACAGCATCTTCTTTTTCTGCTAAAGCTTGTGCTATACTTCTTGTTCCATTTGCAAATATTTCATATTCTGAAAATCCAACTGGTCCATTCCACACAATAGTCTTTGCATCTTTTAGTTCCTCTTTAAATAATTCTACTGTTTTTGGTCCAATGTCTAGACCTTCCCAATCTTCTGGGATGTTATCTGAATCTATTACTTTATTTTCTGCATCTGGCGCAATTTCCTTTGCAATTACATTATCTATTGGAAGAACTAATTTAACATTTCTTTCTTTCGCTTTGTTTATTAATCCTTGTGCTAAATCTAATTTATCTAATTCACATATAGATTTTCCAACACTATATCCTATTGATTTGAAAAATGTGTATGCCATTCCTCCACCTATTATTAATTTATCTACTTTTTCTAAAAGAGCTTCTATAACTCCTAATTTGTCTGAAACTTTTGCTCCACCTAAGATTGCAACAAATGGTCTTTGTGGATTTTCTAAAGCACTTCCTAAAAATTCTAATTCTTTTTCTATTAAAAATCCTGAAACAGCTGGTAAAAATTCTGCAACTCCTGCTGTAGAACTATGTGCTCTGTGGGCTGTTCCAAATGCATCATTTACAAATACTTCTGCCATAGTTGCAAATTCTTTTGATAAACTTTCATCATTTTTTTCTTCTCTTGCATCAAAACGAACATTTTCTAATAAAACAATTTCTCCTTCTTTTAAATTGCTTGTTAATTCTTTTGCTGAAGGTCCAACAACATCTTTTGCTAGCTTTACTTCTTTTCCTAATAACTTAGATAACTCAGTAGCTACTGGTTTTAAAGAAAATTTTGGATTAACCTCTCCTCGTGGTCTTCCTAAATGAGATGCAAGTATTATTTTGCAGTTTTGGTCTAATAAGTATTTTATAGTAGGAAGAGCTGCTACAATTCTTCTATTATCTGTAATGTTTCCATTTTCATCTAATGGAACATTAAAATCACATCTAACAAATACTTTTTTCCCTTTTAAATCAATATCTCTAATAGTTTTTTTATTCATAAATTACCTCCATAAAAATTTAAAATTACATATAAGAAACTTAAATTTTACTTTAAGTTTTTTATATCTAATTTTATCAAATAATTAATTATATTACTATATGTATTATTTATATTTTTTGAAGTGAGCTCCGTGTGGGGACCGACAAGCTTACATAGTGTTAACAATTAGTATGTACTAATTGTTACACTATGTGCGCAGTTGGGACGAACAAGAAAAATATAAATAATACATTATAATAACATTTTATTTCAAAAACATTTTAGCTTCTTGATGCAATATATACTGCTAAATCTACTAATTTATTTGAATAACCCCATTCATTATCATACCAAGCTATTAATTTAACAAATGTATCTGTTAATTGAATTCCAGCTGTTGCATCAAATATAGATGTATGGCTATCTCCTAAGAAATCTGAAGATACTACTGCGTCTTCTGTGTATTCTATAATACCTTTCATTTCATTTTCTGAGGCATGTTTCATAACTTTGCAAATTTCTTCCATAGTTGTTGGTTTTGCTAAATTACATGTTAAGTCAACAACTGAAACATCTATTGTTGGTACTCTGAAAGACATACCTGTTAATCTTCCATTTAATTCTGGTATTACTTTTCCAACTGCTTTTGCAGCTCCTGTTGAAGAAGGTATAATGTTAGCTGATGCAGCACGTCCACCTCTCCAATCCTTTTTAGATGCTCCATCAACTGTTTTTTGTGTTGCAGTTGTAGAGTGAACTGTTGTCATTAAACCATCTACTATTCCAAAGTTATCATTTATAACTTTAGCAAGTGGTGCTAAACAGTTTGTTGTACAAGATGCATTAGATACTATATTCATGCTTGGGTCATATGTTTCATTATTTACTCCCATAACAAACATTGGAGCATCTTTTGAAGGTGCACTAATAATTACTTTTTTAGCTCCTCCTTTTAAGTGTGCTTCTGCTTTTTCCATAGTTGTAAATACTCCTGAACATTCTAATACATAGTCTACTCCATCTTTGCCCCATGGAATATTTGCTGGATCCATTTCATTATATACTTTTATTTCTTTTCCATTTACTACTAATGTATGCTCATCTTTACTAGCTACTTCTCCGTCAAATCTACCATGAGCAGTATCATATTTTACCATATATGCCATATAATCTGAGCTAATAAATGGGTCATTTATTGCTACTACCTCTACTTCTTCTTTTTTTAAAGCTGCTTGGAAGGCTAAGTTTCCTATTCTTCCAAATCCGTTAATTCCTATTTTTACACTCATTTTTCTTTTCCTCCTTTAAAATATAAAATAAATTGCTTTACTTTATTATTGTTTTAACGTCTACATTTTATACCAAAGTATATTTGTTTTCAAGTATTTCTTTTTAAGTTTTTACATTTTATATTTAAACCTTGTCCCAAATTGGGAAAATGTCGCAATTGGGGACCGTCCCTAATTGTGTCGAATATATTAGTACTTTATTTACTTTTCTTCCTAACGAATTTTCTAATGCCTCTTTATATAAATTTAATTGCTCTTTATATTTGTCTATAAGCTTTTGTTCTTCACCTTTTTGTACATAATCCGTCTTGTAGTCTACTAATACTAATTCATCATTTTTATTTATATAATACAAGTCTATAATACCTTGTACCAATACTTTTTCATCTTTTGGATAGCTTTCATCTATTCTATTTGCTGGTATAAGCATATAAAATGGTTCTTCTTTATGTATTTCTTTTGCTGCTTTTAATTCTTTCCATAAGTCTGATTGTACATATTTTACCAATCCTGTCACTGGTATTTGCTCCGCTTCTTCTTTTAAAATTATTTCTTTATTTACTAATTCATTTATTAGATTTTTTATGTCTTGCTCTTTATATTCTTTCGTTTCATCTAATTTTTGAATGCATAAATGTACTAAAGTTCCTTTTCTGCTACTTGTAATAGTTCTATTTTCTTTTACCATAAAACTTGGTGTTTCATATTTATGCACTTTTTCTTTTGAAAGCAATTCTTCTAAATCTATATCTTGCTCTTCTTTTTGTTTAATTTCTTTTAGCTTACTTACAGAAGTTTTAGTAGGAACTTTTGCTAAAACATTATATTTATATTTCCAACTAAGCACTTTTTTTATATTATCTAATTCTTTAATGTCTATCTTTTTATTTTCTGCTACTTCTTCATGATTTTCTTCTGACTGTTCACCTTTGCTTTTTTCTACTTTATGTACAAAAAACTTAATCTTTTCTTGTTGTGGAGCTTTTAAATTTAATAATACCAGCCAATCCAAATAAGATACATATTTTTTTAGTAATCTTTCTTCTATCTTATTTGTGTTTTGCTTTTGATATAAGAAAAGTAGTTCTTCTTTTTCTTTGCACTTTTTTTCAAAGCCTTTTGTTACCCCTGTTATAATCAACTTTTCTTTTGCTCTTGTTAATGCTACATACAAAACCCTCATTTCTTCTGAAATAAGCTCTGTTTCTAGTTTTAGTTTTAATGCCTCTTTTGCAAGAGTTGGATATTCTATTCTATTTACACTGTCTATAAATTTGGGTCCAAAGCCTAAATCTTGGTGAATTAGAATTGAATCGTTTAAATCTTGTTTATTAAATTGTTTGCCTGTTCCACTTAAAAATACAACTGGAAACTCTAGTCCTTTACTCTTATGAATACTCATTATACGCACTACATTATCATTTTCACCTATAACTTTTGCAGCAGACAAATCTCCACTATTTAGTTTTAATCTATCTATAAAACAAATAAAATTATATAAGCCCTTGAAACTTGCAGATTCATATTGTTTTGCTCTTTCAAATAACATTTTTAAATTGGCTTGCCTTAAATTTCCATTATTTAATAAACCAACATAATAGTAATAATTTGTTTCTTGATATATTTGCCAAATTAGTTCGTCCAAAGGCTTTTCTTTTTGGTCTTTTCTCCAATTTTCTAACATATTTACAAATGTATCTATTTTTTGTCTAAGTTCTTCTTTTACTGAAACTCGTGCTTTAAGCATAGCTTCGTAAAAATAGCTTTTTTGCTCTACTATACGAATTTCCACTAATTCATTATCTGTAAAATTACCAATTGGTGAGCGAAGTACTAATACTAATGGAATGTCTTGCATAGGGTTATCTATAATTTTAAGTAAAGAGATTATAGTTTGAATTTCTGTTGAGTCCAAATATTGTGTAGAAGTATCAGAATATACATCTATTCCTCTTGAAAGCAATTCTTTTTCATATACTGGTGCTACATTTGTTGTGCTACGAAGTAAAATAGCAATATCTCTAAACTCTAATTTTCTTAAAGCTTTCGTTTTTTTATCAAAAATTTTAAAATTACTATTCAGCAACTCCTCTATTCTATTTGCCACTAATTTAGCTTCTTCTACATTTTTTTCTATTATTTGACTTTCTTCTTGCTCATCATCAGTTTCATTTTCCTCTGTTTCTTCTTGTATTTCTTTTTCATCTTCTTCATTAGCTTCGTAAGCTTCTAAATCAAGAATATGACATTCAGGAATAAGTAGTTCTTTGCTATTTTCAGGATAATCTGCACCTAAATTTAAAAACTCTTCCTCATTATATTCAACATCACCTAACTTTTCGCTCATAATTTGCTCAAACACCCAGTTAGTAATCTCCAATACCTCAGCCCTACTGCGGAAATTTTTAAAAAGTTGTATCTTCCTGTGACGCATTTTGGACGTTTCTTTTTGCATCATCTGTCCCTTTTGCGTCATTTCTTCTAATTCGTGCTTTATATTTTCATTTTTTTCTTCTCCTTTTGCATTATTACTATTTTCAACTTCTTCAATTTTACTATAATTCCTATACTTTTCTAAAAATAACTCTGGTCTTGCTTGGCGGAAACGATATATACTTTGTTTTATATCACCTACCATAAAAATATTATTTCCTCTTGAAACACTATTTAATATGTATTCTTGTACTAGATTACTATCTTGATATTCATCTATTGCAATTTCTTCAAATTTCTCTTGTATTTCTTTTGCTATATTACTAGGTACATATTTTCCATCTTCTTCTTTTATTAATATTTCTAGTGCATAATGTTCTATATCATGAAAATCTATACGATTTTTCTTTAATTTATTTTCTTTAAATTTTTCCTCAAATTCTAATATAATATCTTTTAAACTTTTTAATATTGGGTACATATCGTTTATTGTTTCATTTGCATCTTTTGAACTATATACCATAATTTTTTCCAAACTACTATTTACAGCTTTTCTTATTTTATTTCTTGCATCCTTTGCTTCATTTTTATAATCTATCGTGATTTTTCTATCTATTGGCCATTTTGCAAAATCTTTAATTTTAGCTGCTTCATATATTTGATTCCAAGCATTTTCGTCCTTTCGGTTTATTACATTTATTATTTTTTCTATTTCATTTATATCACTTAATATTACGTTTGCATATTTTTCAAGCTCTATATATTTTCTTAAATTGGCTTCTATTTTTTCTAATTTTAAAATAGCTTCTGTTAGTTCTTCTTTCAATTCTTTTAACAAAATTTTTCCCCATATAGTTTGTGAAAAATCCTGTTCTAATTTATCTTTCAAATTAAACATTTCTACTTTTTCTTCTAGCCAATCTTTAGGAAATGGACTGCTCTGTATTTGGTTATCTATTTTTAAAATTAAGTCTTTTAAATTTTCATCGCCCCTATAACTTGCATATGTATCTATTAATTTCAAGAAATTTTCATCCTTTTTTATATATTTTTCCTCTAGTAACTCTTCCAAAGTTTCTTGTTTTAATAGCTCCATTTCTGCTGAACTTCCAATTTGAAAATTTGCTGGAATATTTATTTCATAAAAATAATTTCTAATTACATCTAAACAGAAGGAATGAATTGTACAAATGCTAGCTTTATTTAACAGGGTAATTTGCCTTTGCATATGTATATCTTCTGGATTTTCTTCTATTTTTTTATATATTGCATCTAATATTCTTTCTCTCATTTCACTTGCTGCTGCATTTGTAAAAGTTACAACTAGCATCTTATCTATATCCATTTTTTCATCTATTATTTTATGAATAATTCTTTCTACCAATACTGCTGTTTTTCCACTTCCTGCCGCAGCTGCCACTAGTAAATTTGTTCCTTTTTCTTCAATTGCTTGTTTTTGTTCTTTTGTCCAACTAACCTCTGCCATTTTTCTTTCCTCACTCATTATCATACCTATTACCTTACATAAATGTAAGATTAACATTTTTTGTATTATATAATACTTTTTTTATAAAGTCTATTATTAGTTTTGCTTTTTTTATTTCTTTGCACAACAAAAAAAGTTACAATTACAAACTGTAAAATAACTTTATTTCGTATAAGCATGATAATATATTGTTTTGCAATACCGCGTAAGTCGACCAAACGAGCACACTTGCGAGTGCGATTGGAGCGGCCAACATGCTAGTAATTTTATGAATGGAAGGCCGCGACACCAAGGTATAAAAAACAATATATTATCATGCTTTTAATTATTTAAATAGTTTGTAATTGTAACTTTTAAACAAAACTTTATTGTACCAAGTTGGACTTTCTTAACCAAACGGAAACGTCCCCAATAGTAATTTATTTCAAATAAAGTGTTGGGTCTAAGCTTACGTCATTTTTTTGTATTTCAAAATGTAAATGTGGTGCATCTGCTATTTCAAATGTAGCCGTATTTCCTACTGTTCCAAGTGTTTGGCCTTTTTTTACAGTTTCTTCTTCATTTACAAATTCTGCTGTTAATAAATTTGAATATATTGTTTTAAATCCATTTACATGCTCTACTACTACAGTTATTCCATATCTTGGGTCATTTTTTATAGATTTTACTTTACCTTCTGCTGCCGCTTTTACTACAGTTGCTTTTTCTGCTTTAATATCTACTCCCATATGTGTTACCCACTCTTTAAGTGTATTTGAATATATTAATGTATCTTTTGCAAATTCTGCAGAAATCTCTCCTTCTACTGGTTTTGAAAATGTTGGATCTGGTACTTTTTCTTCTTTCTTTGCTCCTGGTTGTTTTACTTCATTTTTCGTTTCTTCTGTCGCAGCTTTTGGCTCTTCTTCCGTATTTGTTTCTTCTTTTTCCATATTTGAAGTATTTATAGCTATTTTGTTTATTTGTGTATTTCCCTCATTTGACTTGCTTTCCTCTTTTACCTCGTTTACACTTTTCCCTATATTTGAACTTGCTTGCCAAAGATTTTGTTCATTTACATTCATTAATTCTGTAATACTACTTTTATTGTTTTGAGCTATCTCTATATTTTTATCAATATAATTATTGTATATTAAAAAAGTAATAATAAATGCAACTACTGCTATAATTAAAACAGAAAGAGAAATTATAACTATTTTCTTTGTTTCCCTCTCCTCATTAAAAAATTGCCTTCTGTTTCTTCTTCTCATGTATATTCCTCCTTAATTTATTTTTCTTTAGTTACATTCTTTCCCTTTTTTTAACATTTATACAATTCTATTATTTTTAATATTATATTTTATAAATTTTCCCTCTAAAATTCTTATATATTAGATATTTCAACTCCTGTATAAAAATGTTTTATTATTTCTTCATAATTTTTCCCTGCTTTTGCCATGCTATCTGCTCCTGTTTGGCTCATACCAACACCATGTCCATAGCCTACTACTGAAAAATAAATATTATCTCCCTTTATTTCTATATTAAAATTAGCTGACTTTAGTCCAATTAGTGTTCTTATTTCTACACCAGAAAATTCCTTATTTCCTATTCTTATTTTCTTTACTCTGTTTCCTTCTGTGTATTCTAAAATTGAAATACATTTTTCATCATTAAAATCTATTTCAAAATCTGAATATTTTTCTTTTATCTTATTTATAAATCCTTCTTTAGTCAACGTCACCTCAGATTTATATTGTGTGTATGCATCTTCTCCTGATGTTGAAACAGATTGCAAATATGGGTAACCACTTCCTCCCCACACATTTAAAGTTGTTTCTGTTTTTCCTCCACTATTTGAATGAAAAAATGCATTAATAGGCTTTCCTTCATATGTAATATATTTTCCCTTTGTACTTTCTACCGCTTCTACAATTTTGTTCCAATTTGCTTCCCTTGAGGCTTCTTCCCATTTAGTAAATCTATCTTCTTTTGAAATCCAAGCTTGACAGCAGCCTGAATCATCACAAATATTTGCTTCTCCATGTTTTCCCTCATTATTTTCTATTTTATATATTGTATAGGTTCTTGCAACCACAGCTTGTGCCTTTAGTGCTTCTTTTTCAAAACTTGCTGGCATTTCGGCAGATACTACTCCATATAAATATTCATCCAATTTTATTTCCTCTATTTCTTGTGTTTTAGTATGTAGCAATTTAATGGTATTATATTTATTATAATTGTATTCTGCTGTATTTTCTGCCACTTCGCTGTTATTTTGCTCATTTACATATATATTTGTATTTACCTGTTTCCCTGTTTTTTTGGTAAGTACTACTGGAATTAAAAAGCACACTAATACAAATATTAAAACATACGCTAAAATCTTTTTCATATATAAACTTCTCCTAATATTTATGCTAATTTTAACTTCATGGAATTTAAAACTTTCTTTTCAATTCTTGAAACTTGAACTTGGCTAATTCCTAATATTTTAGCCACTTCTATTTGTGTTTTACTTTTATAATATCTAAGCATTATTACTTCTTTTTCTCTACCTTCTAACTTTTTTATCATTTCTTTTATTGTTAATCTGTTAGCAAGTTTTTCCGCTTCATCTACATTTGTGCTTAGTGTATCTATAAATGCTATTCCACTTTCATCATTTGTATAGCTGTCATCATAAATAGAAACTGTTGGCTTTAGTGAATCTAATGCAATTGCTACATCTTCCTTTTGAACTTTTAGCTGCTTTGCAATTTCCATTATAGTTATTTCCTGCCCTGTTTCCACCATATACTTTTTTTGTATGTCTTTTATTTTCACAGCCAAGTCTTTTATACTACGGCTTATTTTTACACTTCCATCATCTCTTATAAAGCGCTTAATTTCACCTAATATATATGGCACAGCATATGTAGAAAGCTTAACTTCAAAAGAAGTATTAAACCTTTTTATAGATTTTATAAATCCTATGCTTCCAATTTGATATAAATCTTCTAACTCATATCCTCTATCTTTGAACCTTCTTACAATGCTCCATATAAGTCCATTATTTTCTTCTACCAATTTTGTCATCTTTTCTTGGTTCCCATTTTGCGCCTCTATAATATCTTCTATATTATTTTCATATATCACCATTTGATGACTCCCTTTATTTCAAATTAAATTTATATTATTGGGATTCCATCTATTTTTTCTTTTAATTTATATATTTTCTACTTCATCTTTTTTTATTGTTTTTTTCATTGTTACCTTTGTTCCTAGCCCAACAATTGATTCTATTTTCATTTCATCCATAAAACTTTCCATAATAGTAAAGCCCATTCCTGAACGCTCTAAATTAGGCTTAGATGTATATAGTGGTTTTCGTGCTTCTTCTATATTTTCTATTCCCTTTCCTGAATCTGAAACTTCTATAGTTATTGTTTCCCCACTTATCTTACAATTTACTATTACCTCTCCTTCTGAATCTTCATAGCCATGTATAATACTATTTGTAACAGCTTCAGATACCGCCGTTTTTATATCTGAAATTTCTTCTACAGTAGGGTCCAATTGTGCTACAAATGCTGCCACACTTATTCTTGCAAATGCTTCATTATTAGATTTACTAATAAATTTTAATTGCATTTCGTTTTCATATATTCCTTTCATTTTGGTCAACTTGCCTCCTTAATTTTACATATTTTTGTTATTCCGCTCATTTCAAATATTTTTTTTAAGGTATGAGAAACATTTATTATCTCTAAATCTCCACCTAACATTTTCATCATTTTATATCTTCCAAGCACCATTCCTATTCCTGCACTATCCATAAACTCCACATTACCAAAATCAAATACAACTTTTCTCGGCATATATCTAGTAATTTCATTATCCGCTTTCCTCCTTAATTTTTCCACTTCATGGTGGTCTATTTCTTCGGTTATTTCTAGCAAAAGTAGCTTGTCCTTTTTGTCGTAACTAATATTCAACTTATTTCCCTCCTTTTTTCTTCTTTTGTTTTTTACTATTATATTTTATTTTCCATATTTTTCCAAGAGTGAAATATAGGAAGTTTTGACGATTTTTAGGAAGTTTTCGACAAATTTTTAAATTTAGGAGTTAAATATTAGAATAAAAAAATAAGAAAATGTACCAAAAGGGACAGATTAACCAAATGGAAACGTCCCAAAGGAGTACTAAAAAGAAATGACGCAAAAGGAAACGTTCCCAATGCGTCATTTTTTTAAATTTTTAGGTTATTTAAGCTTTCTTTGGCTGTTTGTAATAAGCTTTCGTATTTTGCTAGTTTTTCTTTTTCTTCATTTATTTTAGCTTCTGGTGCTTTTGCTACAAAGCCAGGGTTTGCAAGCATTTTTGTTGCTCTTTCTACTTCACTTGTTAATTTCTTTATTTCTTCTTCTAGCCTTAATTTTTCTGCTTCTTTATCTATTAAATCTCCAAGTGGAATTATTACTTCTATTCCTTCGGTTCTTACAGAAGAGCTTTCTTCTTCAAGTTCTACTTTTTTGCTTTCCACTTCTATTTGTGTTCCAAAACCTAACTTTTTCAAGAAAGTTTCACTTTCTTTTATTTCTTTTCCATATTTTTCTGTTACAAAAATCAATTTAGATTTTTTAGAAGGATGTATATTCATATTGTTTCTTACATTTCTTATTCCTACTATTATTTCTTTTAATTTTTCTACTATCTCTTCTTCTTTTTTATAGTCTAAATTTTCTTTTTGTTTTGGCCAATTTGAAAGCATTAATTCTTTATCATTGTATCTTACTAAACTTTTATCTATTTTAGTTGTTATAAATGGCATAAATGGATGTAATAATTTCATTGCTATACCAAATACATAGTCTAATACGTAGCAAACTTTTACTTTTTCTTCATGATTTTCGCTATATAGTCTGTCTTTTACCATTTCTATATACCAGTCACAAAATTCATTCCATATGAAATCATATATTTTTTGAAGAGCTACGCCTAGGTCATAATTGTCTATGTTAGTTGATACTTCTCCTACTAATCTGTTTAGTTTGTTTATTATCCATTTGTCTTCTATGTTTAAAGAATTTTCTTTCCATGTGTGTGTAGTTCTGTTGTAGTTGTCTTCATGGTATTTTATAACTTCTTCATCTGGTACACAGTTCATGGTTATAAACTTAGCTGCATTCCATATTTTATTTGCAAAGTTTGATGCTTGCTCTAATTTTTCTGGCATATATCTTATGTCATTTCCTGCTGAAATTCCATATATTAAAGAAAAACGTAAACTATCTGCACCATATTTAGAAATTATTTCTAATGGGTCTATTCCGTTTCCTAAGGATTTAGACATTTTTCTTCCTTGGCTATCACGTACTATTCCATGAATTAGAACATCTTTAAATGGTACTTCTCCTGTTTGTTTTATTCCAGAAAATATCATTCTTGCTACCCAGAAGAATATGATATCATATCCTGTAACTAAAGTTGAAGTTGGATAAAAATATTTAAACTCTTCTGTTTGCTCTGGCCAACCTAAGGTTGAGAATGGCCATAATGCAGAACTAAACCACGTATCTAAGGTATCTTCGTCTTGGTGAATATGTGTGCTACCACATTTACTACATTTTTCTGGTGCGTTTTCTTCTACCATCATTTCATTGCAATCTTCACAATAATATGCTGGTATTCTATGTCCCCACCATAATTGTCTTGAAATACACCAATCTTTTACATTATCCATCCACGCAAAATATGTTTTATCATATTTTGAAGGTATAAATCTTACTTTTCCGCTTCTTACTGCTTCATTTGCAGGTTTTGCTAAAGGTTCCATTTTTACAAACCATTGCTCTGAAATATGTGGCTCTATAGTATTATGGCATCTATAACATTTTCCTACATTATGTGTGTAATCTTCAATTTTTACTAAATCTCCTAGTTGCTCTAATTTTTCAACTATTTTTTGTCTAGCTTCTAATAAATCCATTCCAGCATATTCTGGTACTAGATTTCCCATTTTAAAGTTTTCGTCAAATACTTCTATGATTTCTAAGTTATGAGTTAATGCTGCTTGATAGTCATTTGGGTCATGAGCTGGTGTTAGTTTAACTGCTCCTGTACCAAATTCTTTTTCAACAAATGGGTCTGCTATAATTGGTATTTCTTTGTTCATTATTGGAAGTACAACTGTTTTTCCAACTAAATCTTTATATCTTTCATCATCTGGATGGACTGCAACCCCTGTATCTCCAAGCATTGTTTCTGGTCTTGTTGTTGCAACTATAATATATCTGTCTTCGTCTTTTACTTTATAACGAATATGCCATAAATGTGTTGGTTCTTCTTCATATTCAACTTCTGCATCTGATATAGAAGTATTGCAATATGGGCACCAGTTTATCATTCTTTTTCCTTTATAAATTAATCCTTCTCTATAAAGTTTTATAAATACATATTTAACAGCTTCAGATAGACCTTCATCCATTGTAAATCTTTCTCTTGACCAATCGCAAGAACATCCTAATTTTTTAATTTGATTTACAATTGTGCTTCCATATTCTTTTTTCCAATCCCATGCTCTTTCTAAGAAACCTTCTCTTCCTATATCTTCTTTTGTAATTCCAGCTTCTTTCATTTTTGCAACTATTTTAGCTTCTGTTGCAATTGCAGCATGGTCTGTTCCAGGTAGCCATAAAGCATTAAAACCTTGCATTCTTTTATATCTAATTAATATATCTTGAATTGTTTCATCTAAAGCATGACCCATATGAAGCTTTCCTGTAATATTTGGTGGTGGAATAACTATTGTATATGGTATTTTTGTTCTATCCTCTGATGGCTTAAAATATCCATTTTTCTCCCACATTTCATATAACTCTTCTTCAAAATTTCTTGGGTTATATTTTCCTTCTAATTCATGTTTACACATATTTTTTCCTCCTCTTAAGTTCTTACTCTTTCATTTCTATTTTTTACTTATCTTAAAATTTAAGAAAAAAAACTAATATAAATCCTAATATAAATAGCAAAAATCCTGCTATTTTAAACCATTTAGCCCCTTCATTTTGATCAAAAAAGCTAAAGAATTTCTTTGTTTCTTTTCTTGCGTCATATATCATTATAACACCTAGCATTGCCATTAGCATTCCTACTAAAATGCCTATTACCTTCATTATTTCCATTTTTCCTCACATCCGAACTCTTTTTTTCTTTTTCATACGCCTTTAAAAGAACTCTACCGTATACTTACATTCATATTCTTGCTTTGGTGGCAATAATAATATGTCTGTTTTTTGCCTAAATACACCTGAACCATTTACATTATCTGCAGTTGTCATCCATGGCTCTATGCAAATAAATGGCGCTTTTGGCTTTGTCCAAACAGCCAAATATGGGAATCCTGTAAATTCCATGGTAAGTATTGTTTTTTCAGCATTTTTTAAACTTACTTTATTTGATTTTAGTCCTTTCATAATTATAGCGTCATTTATAAAAGAATTAGCATTTAATGGAATTACTCTTTTATTTACAATTATATTTTTAGCATATTCTGTCCCTATTAGGCCATCTACCAAGTATAAAAAATGAATTTTTTCTTCATCTTCTTCAAACTCCAAGTAATAATTTCCTTTATCTAATTGTTCTCTATCTATTTTAAAAGCAGGATGACCACCTATACCAAATGGCATATCTGTATCTCCTTCATTTATTACTTTATAGATTGTTGTTAGCTTGTTTTCGTCTGTTCTATATGTTACAGTTAGAGAAAATTCATATGGATATTTATCTATTAATTTTTTATTACTTCTAAAAATATAAGAATGAAAATTGTCCAATTTCGTCAATGGTTCAAACTCCATATCTCTTACAAAACCATGTTGTTGAACTTCATAGGTTCTGCCATTCATAATAGTTTGATTTTTTTTGCATTTTCCAACATTAGGAAAAAGAACTGGCCAATGTCTTTTCCAATAGACTTTGCCATTTTCATCTATACAATTTTCACCTTGATGCACTTTTTCTTCTCCATTTATTTTAAAACTTACTAATTCTGCACCATATTTTGAAGTTAACATTTGAGTATGCATAGAATTATTTCTCCTTTTCATTCATTTTTCCATATTATCTTATTATGTTTTTATGTAAATGTCAATATTTTTTGTAGAAAAATGTAACAAATTTAGATTTCAATTCTACCTGAAAATTTCTTATTTATTAATATTTTTAGTGGCTTATTTTTTTTAAGTTCTAATTTTGCATCTTCTTGTTCAATTTTTATTGCTAAACTTTGTACCAATTTTAATATAGGCATATCTTCAAAAAGATTTGCAATTTTAAATTCTGGAAGTCCATGTTGCTTAGTTCCAAAAAATTCCCCACTCCCACGAAGCTCTAAGTCTTTTTTTGCAATAACAAATCCGTCATTTGTTTCTTGCATAGTTTGCATTCTCTTTTTTACCACATCAGATTTACTATTATATTTTAAAATACAATAAGATTTATACTCTCCACGTCCTACTCTACCTCTTAACTGGTGAAGCTGTGCTAAACCAAATCTTTCAGCATTTTCTACAATCATTATACTTGCATTTGGAACATTAACGCCAACTTCTATAACTGTTGTTGAAATAAGTATATCTATATTTCCTTCTTTGAACTCTTGCATAATAGCATCTTTTTCTTTTGGCCTCATTTTCCCATGTAAGTATTCAACTCTATAGTTTTTAAATAATTCATTTTTATATTTTTCTGAAAGCTCCAAAACCGCCTTTGCATCTATTTCTTCGGTTTCTTCTACCAATGGACACACCACATAAACTTGCCTTCCTTCGTCTATTTGCTTTCTTATAAAATTATTTACTCTTTCTTCCATGGATTTGGTAACCGCAAAAGTATCTATTTTCTTTCTGTTTGGTGGAAGCTCATCTATAATAGATATATCCAAATCTCCATATAAAATTAAAGCCAAAGTCCTTGGAATTGGAGTTGCAGTCATAACTAGTACATCTGGATTTTCACCTTTTTTGCTTATTGTCGCTCTTTGCCTTACCCCAAAACGATGTTGCTCATCTGTAATGACAAGACCAAGATTTTGGAATGCTACGGTCTCGCTGATAAGCGCATGGGTGCCGATTACCATTTGTATGGAACCATCTTGGAGCTGTTCAAGCAGTTTTCTTTTTTTGGCAGGTGTTACAGAGCCGGTTAACAGACCAACAGAGATACCCGTATCCTTTAAAATATTGGAAATAGATGCATGATGCTGTTGCGCTAAAATTTCAGTGGGAGCCATTAATGCTGCCTGCACGCCATTTTTGATGACAGAATAACATAAAGCAGCAGCGACAGCTGTTTTACCGGAGCCTACATCGCCTTGCACCAATCGACTCATAGGTTTTCTATTTTTGGGGTTTGTCATATCTGCCATTGCCTCTGAAATGGCACGTTTTTGTGCGCCGGTGGGAGCGAAGGGAAGCAGTTGGAAGAACTCGTTGCTGTAATCGATAAAAGGCGGCAGGGAAGTTTCCTGTTTTTTACGATATTTTAATTCAAGAAGTCCCAACTGTAATGTAAACAGTTCCTCAAATACCAGTCTTTTTTTAGCAATCTCCTTAGATTCCATAGAATCCGGAAAATGGATTTGTTCTAAGGCGTATCTCAGTTCACAAAGATGGTGCTGCATACGAATGCTATAAGGAATCGGATCTTTGACTTGCTCAGGCAATAATGCCAAAGCGTGCTTTACAGCATTACGAATCATTCGAGTAGATAATCCTTCTGTTTGATGATAAA